>JAUXCD010000041.1 GCA_030619085.1 Candidatus Zixiibacteriota bacterium | reverse complement strand
TTGCCGATAGCTATCGCCCAGTCGCCCACCTTGATCTCATCGGAGTTCCCAAAAGGAATCGCCGTGATCTTGCCTTCCGGCTCCACTTTGATCACCGCCAGATCTGTTTCGCTGTCGCTGCCCACCAGACGGGCTTCATACTCATACCCCGATGAAGTCCGAACCGTGATTGCCTCAGCATCTTTGACCACGTGATTGTTGGTGAGAATATAGCCGTCATCGCGAAAAAAGAACCCGGAGCCGGACGACGTGGTGTATTTTGTCTCCTGATGCCACCAGTGAAGCCCAGGCATACGTGACTGCGCGGCGACATTGACGACCGCGTCCTTAACGCGTTCGACAACCGCCACAAACGGTGACTCCATTTTACCGTTGCGCTCCACGACCGGGTACGATGTCGGTGTGGCAACGGTACTAGTAGGTTCGGCGACGGATTTCGGAGAAAGATCGAAATTCGATGCGATCAGAATTCCCAGAGCGGTACAGATAATCGCCACAAAACCGATGGAGAATAAGCTCAGTCCCCTACGCGCAGGCTCGATAGGGGGGGTAAAACGTCGTGTCAATCTTGTTTAACCCTCCAAATAGTTAGCCAAATATTATAGGTACTTAATGGCATACTGTCAAGCAATATTTACTCAAGTTAGTGTTCTCTTTACTACTTAAACGCTGTCGCAACTGACTTTGATTCAACAATTTTCCTTTTTTTGCGCGTCAAACGGAGGAATTCCGTCATTTATTGCAGATCCAAATCGGCGACCATCGCAACTTGATATCAAAAAAGAAGTTACCTGTATGGTGAAACCGACCGGCAGTACACTGGATGCTAAGAAGTTGACTTTTGCCTGCAAACCGTCTAACTTGCGACAACTATGGCGCTTCCAATTAGCAATAAAAACGCTCTGGTCCAGGCTGGCCGCGACCTCTACCGGCGCGGGATGCTGGCCGGCACCGATGGCAACTTGTCGGTGCGGCTCGCCGATGGCACTATCCTGATCACACCCTCGGGATTGCCTAAGGGGCGGCTGGAGACGAATGACCTGGTGCTGGTCGATGCCGAGGGCCATCATATTGACGGTCACCGCAAGGCGTCATCGGAGCTGCTTATGCATCTTCTCATCTATGATCAACGGCCCGAAATTCGTGCCTGCGTCCATTCGCACGCGCCCCACGCCACCGCCTTTGCCGTGGCCGGGGTCTTGCTTCCGGATGATGTGTTGCCGGAAGTGGTCCTGTTTGTGGGTGAGATTCCGTTGACGACCTACGCTCCGCCCGGCACCGATGCCGTTCCCGCCTCGCTGAAACCGTTTATCGGGCAACATGAGGCGTTCCTGCTTAAGAATCACGGCCTGCTGACGATCGGTGCCACGCTGGAGGAAGCCATGAATCGACACGAGACTATCGAACACTACGCCCATATCCTTTTGCATGCCCGCACACTGGGTAAAATCGATTGTATTCCGCCGGATGATCTGGTGCGGCTGGAAAAAATGCACCAGGATGATGCCGGTAAAAACCATCACGGTCGATGAGGAGTTTTGCCGATGCCGGTAAAGAAGATTGTGATTGATAAAGCCAACCGGATTTACCAGTTGCCTCCGGAAATCATGTCTTTCATGCGTTCGGAGATGAAGCCTTCTTTGATTAAGAAGACTGAAGTTCTGGATCTGGCCACCTTCCGCTGGCCGGTTCTCATAGACTCAGACCAACTGCCGGATGAAACCGGCCTCAGAAGAGCCGGCAAAGAGAAAATCGAGCAACTGAAAGAAGAACTGGCTGGCTGGTTTCTGGAGTATCATAAAGCCAAGCTCAACCCGCTGCGAGAGATATTCATCGGTGGCGGCATAACGTCCACAGTTCTGACCCTGGCCCAGGCGTTCATCGATGGCGGGGATATCGTTTTCGTACCCGATATCGGCGTTCCCCTCTACCGTCAGGCGACTGCCGCCTGTGGCGGACAGCCGGTGAGCTACGTGATATCGCAGAAGAACGACTGGATCCCCACTTTCGAAAAAGTCAACACCCGCCTGGGACGGGTGGCCCGGTTTCTGTTTCTGAACTCGCCGCACAACCCAACCGGCGCCGAGTTATCTGAAAAGGACCTCGATAATCTTGTCTGGCTGGCCGGACGTGAAAATATCGCTATCGTCAACGACGCCGCTTACCAGGCGATCTCCGGCCGCAAACATACTTCGTTGATGTCAATCGTGGGCGGTAAAAATGTCGGGATCGAGGTTTATTCCTTTGCTTACCTGTTCGGTCTGCCCGCCCTTCCGTTCGGGTTCGCCGTGGGCAACCGGGATATTATCAACGGCCTTCAGACCGCGTCGCGACTCAACCCGCCCTACCTGCCGGAGTTCTATGTCGATATGGCTATCCGGGCGATTCGTCACTTCCCCACGGAAAGCATCCGGGCAGTGCGCAAATCTATCGATCAATCCCTGGCCGAGGCCGTATCACTTTTGGATATGCTCGGTCTGGAAAAAACCAGCTCCGATGCTGTCCCGTTTGTTTGGGCAAAGCTCAAAAGACGCAGCCGGTCGACCACAGCCGCCGGATTGCTTTACAGGCGAAGCCGCGTGCTGGTTGCTCCCGGAACCGGGTTCGGTGACAGCGGCCGGGGTTTCCTGCGTCTTTCGCTGACCGCTCCCGTGGAGGTGTATCAGGCGGCCAACGCCAGAATTAAGAAAAAGAGCCGTCTGCTGAAGATGGAGCAGGAGCAATGAAAGACATAATCCGCCTGGCAAAGATGTCATTCTATGGCTACCACGGAGTGTCGGCTTCCGAGCGGGAAACCGGCCGGATGTTCGAGGTTGACTGCGAGCTTGAGGTCGACCTGGCCGATGCCGGACACTCCGACCGCCTCACCGACACGATTGACTACACCAAAGTTTACAAGGTCATAAAGGAAACTCTCGAGGACAAGGCGTTTTCCCTGCTGGAAGCCATCGCCGGGCAGTTGGCTTCTAAACTACTTGACAATTTTCCGGTTTACTCGGTAACTTTGAGGGTGCGGAAATTGAACCCTCCGATTGCCGGACACATAAATTATATCGAAGTGGAACTTACTCGGAGACAGGGTGACACGGGGAAGCTGTTGAACAACAAAAAGGACACCTGAGGATATTCATGGCAGAAACAGTTTATATTTCGCTCGGTTCCAACATGGGCGATCGCGAAAAGAACCTGACCGCCGCCCTGGTCAGTCTCGAAGCTATACCGGGGCTGGAGATTATCGCTACCTCGGGCATTTATATTTCCGAGGCGCAGGATATGGACGCGGACAGCCCGGACTTCATGAACCAGGTGGTTATGGCGGATTTCTCTTTTCTCCCGGCCGAACTGCTGGACAGTCTCGAAAGAATCGAGACCAAAATGGGGCGCACCGATAAAGGTCAGCATAAACCCCGCGTGATCGACCTGGACATACTCCTTTTCGGCGATCAGATCATCGAAACAGACCGTCTGTCGATTCCACACCGCAAGATGCTGAGTCGTCCTTTCGTGCTAGTGCCGTTGCTTCAGATCAATCCCGAACTGGTACACCCGGTATTAGAGGAACCAATTGCCGACCATCTTACCGACAAAGATAGTGAGAAGGCAATCTTATTCAAAGACCATGTCGCAAGAAGCATTTGAGCCCAATTACATCGCCGTCGAAGGCGTGATCGGCGTCGGCAAGACAACTTTCGCCAAAATGCTGGCGGAGCGCCTTGATGCCGAGTTGATTAACGAAGAGGTTTTTGAGAATCCCTTCCTCGTCGACTTCTACAAAAACCGCAAGCGCTACGCCTTCCCCTGCCAGCTCTATTTTTTGATCTCGCGCTTTCAGCAACAGCAGCAGCTCATGGTTCGTGACCTGTTCGCCCAGCGCATCGTGGCCGATTATCACTTCGCCAAAGACGCCATCTTTGCCTCCGTCAATCTCTCGGAGCGGGAACTGGCTTTGTATGACAAGATCGCCCCGGCGTTGTCGCAGGATGTTCCCCGTCCGGACCTGGTGTTGTACCTTCAGGGTTCCACGCCCACTTTGCTGGACCGTATCCGGAAAAGAAATTACAGCTTCGAAAAATCAATAGACTTCGACTATCTGGAAGTTATCAATAAGGCGTACGATTACTACTTCTTCAACTATACCGAGACGCCCCTGCTGGTTGTCAAGACGGATGATATCGATTTCGTGAACAACCCGCAGCAATTCGATGATCTCATCGAGCAGATTCTCAAGCCGATTGCCGGCAAGAAATACTACGCGCCGTCAGGCGACTTTGTGCGGAATTAGAACTATGTCCAAATTCGGAAACAAAAAGAAGAACACAATTCAGACCTTCATCAAAAAGAAGGCCAAAGGCGAAAAGATAGTCGTGCTGACGGCCTACGATGCCTTCATGGCTTCCCTGCTCGACCGGGCCGGAGTGGATTCTCTTTTGGTCGGTGACAGCGCCAGCAATGTTCTTCACGGTCACAAATCCACCCTGCCTATAACGATGGACATCATGGTAGCCCATACCGCGGCCGTGGCCCGCGGCACCGAACACGCCCTGATTATCGCCGACATGCCGTTTCTGTCGTTTCAGCCGTCAATTGAGACCGCCATATTGAACGCCGGGCGTTTCCTCAAGGAAGGCGGCGCCGAAGCGGTCAAGATTGAGGGTGGACTGGAGATGGTATCCACTGTCAAGCGCGTGATTGAGTGCGGTATTCCGGTAATGGGGCATATCGGCCTGACGCCGCAGTCGATCCATCGGTTCGGCGGCCCGAAAGTGCAGGGGCGCAAAGATAAATCGCAGACTTACTTGAAGGAATCCGCCCTGGCCCTGGAAGAGGTCGGCTGTTTTTCCTGCGTGCTGGAGCTGATGGAAACCGAGACGGCCGCCGCGATAACGTCGTCGCTGAAAACCATGGCCACAATCGGAATCGGCGCCGGCCCGAATTGCGACGGTCAGGTGCTGGTTATCAACGATATGC
The DNA here is from genome assembly GCA_030619085.1 of Candidatus Zixiibacteriota bacterium. GTDB lineage: Bacteria > Zixibacteria > MSB-5A5 > GN15 > FEB-12 > JAUXCD01. Next base: position 10,727 of record JAUXCD010000041.1, on the reverse strand, counting down.
TGGGCCTGATGGACGAGGGCTTCCGGCCGAAATTCCTGCGCCAATACGCCGATCTCCCGCCAGTTATTACCGAGGCCGTCAAGGCGTTTATCGCCGATGTCACCTCCGGGCAATACCCTTCCGAAGACGAATCTTATTAGACGCATCTTAGTTGCCCGCAATTAACTCTCTGAGATTTCGTGGTCGATGGAATCCGGCTATTTGAACATGCCGGTGAAGTGGAAGATGACTATTTCAATTACAATCAGGGCGGCGCCCAACGCGGCGTACTGCCAGACGTGCGATTTCTTCGCCGGCAGCGGCGGCACCTCTGCCTTGACGGTTCTGCGCGCGTTGCGTTCCTGGCGACGACGTTCGAAATCCTCCCAGTCGAGCAAGAACTCCTCGCACGACTTGTATCTCTTACTCACCCGAATAGACAGGAGCTTCCTGAGCATATCACGCACGTCGTCATGCAAAAGGTCACCCAGATCATCGAGGTAGAGATTGCTGCCACTGTCGTAGCCGGGATTGCGCCCGGTGATAAGCTGGTGCAGAATCACGCCCAGCGCGTAAATATCCCCCTGGCGCGATTGCTTACGTTCCGGCGGCATGTACCAGTTCTTCTTTTTGGACTCATCGTAATGGACCGGCATACCGAAGTCAGAGATTTTCGGAACGTCCTCAGAATCAAAAAGAACATTGGAGGGGCGGAGATTACCGTGAACAACGTTGTTCTTATGAGCGAAATCGAGTCCTGAGGCGATTTCAAGAGCAATTGAGAACGCCTTTTCCCAATCGTACTTGCGGACCATTCGGTCGTTCAGACTACCTCCCTGGGCGTACTCGGAAATTATGACGGTCGATTTCTTGTCGCCGCCCGAGCCATTGATGGCCAGAATGTTCTTGTGCTTGAGCGACCTGAGAATCTGGGCCTCTTTGCGCCCGGCCTCGCCCCGACTGTGCTTTTTGATTACGTACAGTCGTTTGTTGACCCGGTTCTCCACCAAAATTGTCGAGCCGAACCTTGTCTCCTTGATAGTGTCCAGGCAGCGGCATTTGCCCATGAACGACTCCGAACCGGATAGAGAGAAATCGTCAGTCTTAGACGAACCGTTCTCGCCGCTGATGATCTCCAGAATGGCGTCCTTCAATTCCACCGCCGTTTGAAAGCGGTCTTTTGCCTCCTGGGCCAGACACTTCATGATTATCTTGTCAAACTCCTGGTCGATATTCGAATCGAGTTCCGATGGCAGACCAAAGCGACCCTGCGGCTTCTTGCCCACCAGGATTTCGTACAGCATGATGCCGGTGGCGTAGATGTCGGTTGTCTGGTCAACGTTGGTCGAGCTGGCCTTCTGCTCCGGCGACATATAGGCCAGCGTTCCCATAATGACGTCGGTGGCGGTCATTTCGCTTTCAGGGGTACCGACAATCTGGGCTATGCCAAAGTCGGCCACCAGGGCGTTACCCTGACGGTCAATAAGGACGTTGGTCGGTTTGATATCGCGATGGATGACGCCGTTCTTATGGGCATAGTCCAGCGCCTTGCAGACCTGCACCAGCATGTCGAGCTTCGTCTTGATAGGAATCCGGTCGGAGTTGATGACTTCCCGAAGGGAAGTGCCATCGATATACTCCATCACGAAGTAATACCGCCCCCCGGTGGAGCCGCGGTCGATGACATGAACTATATTGGGATGATTGAGGCGACCGACAACCATCGATTCGCGCTCGAACCGACGCACGATCTCGGGATCATTGGTCAGTTTGGAATGGAGAATCTTGATAGCGACATCGCGATTGAGCGATTCCTGATGCCCCTTGTAAATCTCGGCGACGCCCCCCTGGCCGATTTTGCCGGTCAGGGTATACTCACCGAGGGTAACTTTCTTTTTCTCTTGAGCGACTTGTGCCATATTTATTCAGACGTAACCAAAAAATTAGGGACAGCCGTTTGTCGGCTGTCCCTTTTATAATCGGCAGGTCTGATTAGTTTATTTAACCAGGACCATTTTCTTCGTCTGAGCACCCTCACTGTGGGAAATTCGGTAGAAGTAGATACCGCTGGGAAGGCTGCCGGCATCGAATTCCACCCGGTGGACTCCGGCCGTCTCAAAACCGTCGACCAGCGTGGATACCGTCTGACCGAGAACATTGAACACTTTCAGCTCGACATGCCCGGCCTGCGGCAGTGAGAATTCAATTGAGGTGACTGGGTTGAACGGGTTGGGATAGTTCTGAGCCAGGGCGAATTCCTGTGGCAGCCCGCTGTTATCGCCGTCGTTAACACCGGTCGGCAACATCACCTTGACGGCGCCCGGAATGAAATCGGCGGGCAGAATCACTATGGTACCGGAGGGATCGGACAAATCCACCCGTTCCACGATTGACATTGAGTCATTGATCGGGGTCTCGACATTTATGCTATCGAGGTCGATGACACCCGGAGGGGCCGACTGGTCAAGCCGGAAGAATATCGTGCCCACCACGCCCTGCGCGACGTCAATAGTAGGCACTTGGAGCTGGCCATCCATTTTCGGCAGATAGGTGATTTTGATCTTACCTATCGCCGGCTCCAGAAGCACCAAGCCACCAAAAGTCTCCGGCATAATCGAACCAATGAAGGAGACCGAGTCTACATACAGGAAATCGCTGTCGTAATGGAGCGGAACGGTCAGGGCGGAGAAAGCGAGGTTATTGTTGCTCAACCTGACGGGGACCTGAAAGCTCTCTCCCGGCTGCGCTTCGACGGAGTCCACAGATATCACGCCGGTGTACTGGGCGAACGCAGATGACGTAAACATCAACAGGGCCAGAGTAAGAGCAATTATGGAAGTTTTCCTCATCGTAATCATCCTTTCATCAGGTTGAACCTATTCCCTCATTTATTACTGCCGATCTCAACTCGGCTAAAACCCTCTGGACCCCTTTAATGCAAACTATATGCCTTTGTAAGGCAAAATACGGTAAATCCGGGAATCGAGTAATCCATTTATACTTTTCCGCTGTAATCGCTTGATTGTCGGCAGCTTACAGCTCCAGGGATATGGCGTGCAAAATTGGGACAATCGAGAAAAAACGGAATACTGTAGGTACGTTCATGCGCACTCGGCCGAAACATCCGGCAACAGGGTGCATAGGTTACCACATAAAAAAAACGCCGCCGGAAAGCCCGGCGGCGTGAATAGCTCGTTTACTCTACTTCCAGTCAGCCTTTACGTTGACGAAAAGAGTCTTGTTATTTCTCCAGACGAAAAAGATCAACTCCCGGGGCTGCTCAATTTCGATTTTCTCCAGAATCGCCTCAGCGTCGGCTATGGATGTTACGTCTTCGTTGTCAATCCGCTGAACGACGTCGCCGATTGTGAGCCCGCCGACATAGGCCAGACCGCCCGGTTTCAACTCCGACACGACCACGCCCTGGAATGTCTCCTCATCGACGTTAAACAGCATGTAGTCGGAGAACACCAGGTTGCGCACGGTCAACTCAAACGTTTCGCTAGTGTATTCGGGGGCATCGGTGGCCGCCAGAGGCGACTGAGCCAGTGTCACGACCATGGAAACGGGCTGCCGCTCACCGTTGGTCAGGCGAAGAATCGACAGTCCCACGGAAGCACCGGGGCCGAGGTCGGCGATGGAGCGCTGAAAAATGGCGATCTTATCTTCGCGGTCAATCTCAATCGGTTGGCCGTTGATTTCCGTGATGATATCCCCCATCTCTATGCCGGCTTTGTCGGCCGGAGAGTTGTTGATAACCTCGTTGACAATGATCCCGCCGGCAGCGTCGATATCCCAGAAGCCGGCGATATCTTTTGTCAGGGCTTGAAGTGATATACCCAGCCAGCCGCGGTCGGTGCTGCCTTTGGTAGGTGGACTTTCAATAATCTTGTTGAGTCGTTCACCGGAGATAACCCCCAGCAGAGGCATTCCGAACTGATCGGCCGTTTCCATCATCGCAGCAACATCAAACCCGGCGGCCGAGGGATCCATAAGCGGCCCCAGTACGCCCACCGGCTGAAGGTCACGGTCGAAAAGGACCGAGCCTACCTGTAGTGAATTAAAGCCGACCGTCAGAGGAATGCTGTCAGGCGATCTCACCAGAACGGAAACCATGCCGATATCCGCCGCCAGGGGCGGATCGATGAAATCCGGAAGTAACATATAGAGGGCCAGCCAGTCACCCACCTTGCACGGCTGTTCGGCAAAGGCGACAGCATCGAATTTGGTGCCTTCAGGCGCGGTAATTCGGACAAACCCGAAGTTGGTGTAACGATCAACACCCAGGTACTCGGCGGCATACTGCTGCCCGTCAAGAGTGGTCACACTGATCTCGGTCGGCGTCATCTTGACATTGAAACCGTGCATCATGAAGCCGCTCTCGGCAGCCAGAACCGAACCATTAAAAAGCACCAAGCCGTCTGGCGTGACGATATTGCCGAGAAACTGGTCCTCTTGCTCGTTGGAATTCATTCCAAAGGATATCTCAATGGTCATATCTATTCGGACCGTGAAGCTCTTGACTTTTTCCTCAAGTCGAGGAAAATTGAAATCCTGGGCTTCACCTGCCATCGGCAGGGAAAGCACGCCGAGCAAAACGGCCACAGCTGCCAGAGCTCGAAGTCGAGAATGCGGACGTTGTTTATTGCTCATCGAGGAGTCCTCCCTCCTGGCGGTTAGCTGGCAAAACTACAAATCGAGTCGCGCCGGAGCGCTTCAGGGTGAGAAATACCTTATCCAGATTCTGCTCGGTGAGTCGGTCATAGAGCTTTGTGAAATCATTGAGGCCGGCAAGAACTTCATCACCTACCCTCACAATCACGTCGCCGCGCCGCAGGCCGCCGTCGTCCGAGAGCCCCACCCGCTTGACGCCTTCCACAAATACGCCGAGTGTATCGGTGAGCTGGTTTTCGACCTGCATCTGCTTGGTGATAGCCTTCACCGTCAGCCCCCAACCCTTGCATTCGAACACTTCACCCTGAAGGTCCCCCAGTTCGCGGGCAGCGACTTTGAAATTGTAAATCTGTTCATCGCGCAGGACCTTCAAAGCAATCTCGCTCCCCGGCTCGTGATTAGCAATCAGGCCATAGAATATAGGCAGTTCTTCAACAAAGCGAGCCGACACGGGCGTCCCGTCAACCTCCATAATGATATCGCCCGCTTTCAGGAAACTCTTCTCGGCCGGCGAACCGGGGTCGATCGACGAGATCAGTACACCGTTGTTGCGGTTGGTACCGAAGTAAGCCTCCAATTCCTGAAGCGCCTGGCAGTGCAGACCGATCCAACTGCGGGTGACCTTGCCGTTGGCAAGAATCTCCTCCGTGACTTTCTTGACGACATTGACCGGAATGGCGAAGCCGATGTTATTGGCAAACAGCGTTGCCCGGGAATTGATGCCGATAACGTGCCCGGACAGATCCACCAGCGGGCCGCCCGAATTGCCGGGATTGATGGCGGCGTCGGTCTGGAACCACAGATTGTAACGACCGGTGCGCTCGCCACTGGGCAGGCGCACATCGCTGCTGAAATACCGATCCTTGGTGGAAATCACCCCGGCCGAGATTGACCGCGACAGCGAAAGGGGTGAACCCATCGCCAGCACGTACTGTCCCACGCCAACCGAGTCGGAATCGCCAAATTCGGCCACCGTGATCACGCCCGAGTACTCATCCAGGTTCAGTTTGATGACAGCTATATCGGTCATCGGGTCGCCGCCGATATACTGCGCCGGAACCAGTTCGCGGTCATCCAGGGTGCAAATTATCCGCTCGGCCTTACCGGCCACGTGGTAATTGGTTACTACATAGCCATCGGCGTGAAATATCACGCCCGAACCCACCACCGCCTGTTTTTCCAGTTCTCCGGTGCGATAGTTCTTGATTACCGGCTGGATATGCACCAGGGCCGGCATTACTTTGTCCCGGGCTGAAAACACCTCTTGTTGTATGTCCACCGCCAGGGCCGAAGAAAACGTCAGAGTAGCCGCGACAGCAATCACAGCCCTCAATGAAGTCATTGCCATATGTTTACCTCAAAATCTCGACTTGTACCATTATAACCCGACCTGAGTCAAACGGTTCATAATCACTCAGAAAATCAACTACGAAATAATAGTTGCTTCAATTAATAGTCGGCAAGCGGTTAATTGGATTAATTGACAAAAGCAGCTGCTTATTGCGGCTGCTTTGTTAGTCGGGAAATTTGTTCTACAGAATAGTGATTCTGAGTTCTAATCCTTGAAGTAAACATCGATCGAGCCCAGGCCGACTTCGATAATCAGTACCAGCCGGTCATCGGCCTTATCGAAATCCGGAGTTTCATAAATGTCATCGTCAATCTCATCCAGATCATCGTTGTGGAAATCCACCGATGACAGCCAGTTGCCGCCCTCGGTCTCGATGCGTACGGCCAGGCCGCGAGGAATAATGATATCCGCCGAACCCAGACCGATCTCGATACGAGCTTCAGACTCGCCCTCGTATATACCCCTGAAATCTATGTCGAAAGAACCGACACCGCCTTCGAATGACATCTCATGGAACCGGGCGTTGCCCAACGACACAATTTCCAGCGAGGAAGCGCCGGCATCGATACTCAGATCTCTCATCCGGATGGGATTGGGCTGAGAAAACTCGATGACACCGGAGGCGGCACCAACTTCCAAAGACAGTTCCTCGAGCGGGATCCCTCCCAAGTCCATCTCGGCGTCACAGGCGCCGAATTCCATATGCATATCCACCGGATACCTGGTCGAAAGGGTGACATCCCAGATGTTCCGGTCAGTATCAAGGTCCTTGCCGCGACGCGTGGTGCTTTCCAATATGAGGTAACCTTTGGAACGCTTAACCCGATAATCAACCTCGTAGTCAACGCGTTTGGGATCGTATTCGATGTCTATCAGGGCTGCTTCTTTCATATCCTTGGTGATGACATTGAATTGACCGCCCCCCAGGTCTGCCTCTATAACAATCCGTTCGGCTCCTTCGGGGTCGATCTGTTTACTGACCTGTTCCATCCGTGCGGAAACGGCGGAGGCCGCCAGAAGCATCACCAGAACCAGAGCGGTTATACCGTACTTTTTCATCTTGTCATATCTCCCGTAGTAAATACTATAGCCATCTGTCTATTACATACGACGGGCGAGGATGTAAGTTTCATTCTTCGCCCCCACCCTTCAGTTCGGTACCGGTCTGATCATCAGTCGGTGCTGTCGGTCCCTGCGGCATGGAAGGTGGTGAAGGTGTTTCGGGGATCGGCGGTGGAGCCGGCATGCCGGTTTCATCGCCGGCACGCATCTGCCGCTCCCGCCACGCTTCATATTCTCGGAAGCCTGCGCGGGTCAACACCAGGGCACCAACGCCGGCCATGAGCGGATAGGCGGTGATTATGATTGCTATCACCAGAGAGGCGATGCCGAAACCTTCCGAAACCGGATTCGAGGCACCGAGTAAAATGGCCGTAACGTACCAGAGAGCTATCAGGGCCAGCATGCCAATCATCGATTCAACCAACATACTTCTCTCGCCCCTCAGAGACCGCGCCAGAAGTCTCCTGCCTGCCAACCGACCAACCGCGGTCACTCCGAAACAGAACCCGACCACATAAACCAGCGGCACCATTGGCAACAGTACGATGCCGACGATGGTTATAGCTACCACGGCCATCACGACCGGCAGCAGAAATACTAACATAAAGCCCAGCAAGAAGGTGCGGACGCGATAGCGTCGAATACACTCGGTCATATTGGTAAGCTGCCTCGGCATCAGCGTCGAGACTAAAAAACCGAAGAGGACGAAAAGAGCGGATATAGATGTAACGATTATCAGACCATCGACCGAGAACGGTACACTGATATTTTTCAAATCAAGAGGATCACCTGTTTCCGTTACGGTGCCCAAAACCTCGCCGCCGGCCTTGATAATCACCCGGGGCGCCTCTATATCGCCGTCGACCCGTCCCGACTCCGATACCAGCACCCGGTTTTGAATTGACTTTACGTCCCCAAGTACCCAACCCTTGATAGTCACCCGGCCATAGGCGACTATGTCGCCATCGACATATTCATCATCTCTGACCAGGACCGTTTTCTCAAACGTCTTGAGTTTAAGTTCCTCGGTGCATCGGTCCTCTATCGATAACTCATCATCGGGCGAATCGGCTGCGCCGTACTCGGCGTCTCTTCCCGATTCGGCAATCCCTCCTACGGTTTGCACGAAGGTTCCTTCGGTGAAATTGTAATGCCAGGTATGGCCGGTAGTATCCACGGCGGTAACGCCCTGCGGCGCGAGCTGGATCTCGGTGAAGACTATATCGTCGGAATAGGCGTTTGCAGAGTCGGGGGAATCCTGGGCATGGAGTGGTAAGCATAGGCTGCCGATGCACAGGCCCGCCATTACGACGCACAAAGCGAGTAGAAGAAATGAAATCGCCTTCATATTACAGTCCTATGTAATACAGAAAACTAAAACTGGGCGACCGTTACATCACCCGTCGATGACATCAAGACAACTTTGGCCCCACCGCCGCCGAACTCGCCCTCGAGTCGGTTGCGCGTCATCGATTTGATAGCCACCGGCATTTCGGTCTTTATCTCTCCGGCCCGGGTCTCAATATCAAGTTTGCCGGAAGCTGTTACCGGCACCGAGAAGAAAATCTCGCCACTGGTTGTCTCAACGGTGTACTGACCGGGTGAATCGAGTTCCGTCTCAATTTCAACCTGGCCGCTGCTGGTCAGAAGATCAGCCGTCCCACGCAACTGCTTGATATGTATTTTCCCGGACTGAGACTTGACCGTGATATCACCTTCAACCCACTGCAGGTCGATCTCGCCGCGCGGCTGACGCACCGTGACCGGTCCCATGAGGAACTCACCCCGAGTGATACCGGAGCCGTTTTGAATCACCAACTCGCCCTCGATGCTCGACAGTTTGACATGGGCGGCATCGCTGATGATACTGACCGGCCCGAAATTGTCAGAGACATTTATGGCTTCGGCGACGCCGGTGGTAATGCGGACAGAGCCTACATTGTCGGTTATATCCACACTTCCGGCGCTGCCGTTGAGCTCGATATCGGCGGCCACCGGCAGGAGAATTCGATAGCTGATAGTTCCAAACGAGTCATCGCCCGCCCCCAGCAGCTTGCTCCAAAACGAACTGCTGCGATTGACCATTCTCAGGAAGTTGGTGTTAATCGTAACCCTGTCGCCGCTGTGACCGACTTTGATTTCGATATGGTCGGCTACTTCTTCGGCCTCCTCACGGTTCGAGGCGCGCACCATCTTGACCGCTTCGATAACCAGACGGCTCGACTCGCTGCGGGAAATCGTCACGTCTCCCTGAACATAGTTCAAAGTCAACGAGATCGGTTTCTCAACGTCGAGCAACTTCTGATAATCAAACGTGAACTCCGCCGCCGTGGCCGTGATGCCAAAAAGCATTACGGTGAGCAGGTAAAGTCCCAATTTGCAACGGGCGGTCGTGGTCAAAATGACTCCTCTTACAGCCGGTATCTCAAACCCCCCGGAGCTTTTTCTTCAGAAGCTCACGGGCCCGGAAAATTCGGGCTTTAACGGTCCCGACAGGTATATTCAGTAAGTCGGCTATTTCCTCGTATGATTTATCGTCCTTGTGCCGATACTCTATGACTTCCCGGTATTTTTCCGGCAGCGAACCGATCGCTTCCTCAATACTGATACTCTGCTGCTTGCGGACCAGGTCCGTCTCCGGATTATAGGAATTATCGGCAACTTCAATCTCAACCTTGCCGTTGGCGGTGTCCAGCCCCTGGTCCAGAGACAGGGCATGTATCCGCTTCTTGCGGAGGTAGTCGATAGAACAATTGGCGGCGATCTTATACAGCCAGGTCGAGAACCGGAACTCCGACCGGTAGCTGCCCAAAGCTGAATAGGCCTTCATGAAACTCTCCTGGGCCAGATCATTAGCAGTTTCGGTATCCCTGACGATTTTAAAGATAATATGAAAAACCGCCTTTTGATGTCTTTCAGTAAGCGTCCGAAAAGCTCTCTGGGAGCCGTTTAGAGCTCCCGCCACCAATTCTAAGTCGTTGTTTTCCAACTAAGTCTTTCTCTAACTACGTTGTGTCAGGTCTCTGGTTTCAGATTCAGGGAAATATAACATATCGGAATATGCCGCTACAAGTGAAAATCGAGGTCTCTCAGCTCGCGAGATCGTTCCCAAAACAGCCCTTGCGGAATAGAGCGCCGCTGTTTCAAAGCCGAAGCTATGAAATGTTCTAAAATTGAACAGATACGGCAGTTGCGTGGCATTCATGAAGTCAGGTCTGGACTAATCCGTGATGTCGGATCAGGCCGCCTTCTTGATGGACTTGATCATGGTCATATAGGCTTCAATCATGATCGTGGCTGTGTAGTCAGGACCGGTCAGTTTCAGATGCACGTTACCGTCGGGCGCTTCAACAATTGCCGCCAGCAGACGGTACGGTTTTTTCTCTATCTTCTGATATGATCCCGGAGCGGCCGGAATAATATAAATGCCGAACAGCGACATCATATGCACCGTCATGCTGTCGATTTGGAGGTCGTACTGGATGGCGCCGGTATGAGGGTCCCGGCCATCGAGCAGTGCCATCTGGCTGAACCATTGTTCCTGTTGCCGGCTGATATCGTCGGCGCCGCCGCCCGGCGTGAACGTGACCAGAACGGTAGCTGAATCAGGTTCATCTTTGAGGGGACCGTAAGCATAGCCCGCCACCCGGGACTTGGACGG
>JAUXCD010000047.1 GCA_030619085.1 Candidatus Zixiibacteriota bacterium | reverse complement strand
CGTTCGATCTTGTCGCCGCCTCCGGCCGTGGCCGCAATCACAGAGAACTCGACCGCCCGAAGGCAGGCGTAGGCGTACACAAAACCGGCCAGTTTGGAGGTGATCAGGGAATAGGCAGTGTAGCCGACCCACCTGAACGGCTGGCGGATAACGGTGGAAAACGTCTCCAGGATGGCATTGAAAGTTTCACCGTGACGGTCGGCTGCTGCCACTGCCGGCAGCAGAATGACCGAGACCTGGAAAACGACAAAGATAAAAACGCCAACCATAGCCACAACAAAGCCGGGGAACAGGAAAAAGACCGCCACCACCCACTCGCCTACGTAAGGAACCCGGCCCACCAGTCCGAACAGCCAGAACACCACGAGCAGAAACACCATGAACAGGACAATGGCCAGTTCCGACAGCAGGATCTGGGTGAACCGCGAAAAAGCAAACCTGATTGACTCACGAATGGACAGAAACGGGTTGCCGCGCACCTTTTCAATCTCAATAGCCGACACGGCGAAAAGACCCAGCATCACGGTCAGAATAGACAGAAACAGGCCCACACCATAAATAATCTTAGCCACCAGGCTTCCCAGCCCGGTTGCCAAGGGAGGCAATAGGCCATAGGCCGACCAGACAAAACCCACGCCTTCGCGGTCGACGGCATAAGCCAGGTATGTGAATATGTCGAAGATGACAAGGGCCACGCACAAAAAGAACGTCATCACAAAGATTCTTTTTGGCGATAGTGCCCTTACCGGCGCCCAGAGAACATCGATGAAGTTATAACTTGGAGTGGATTCCATGCTCATAAGTTTGTATCGGGTGCTATTGTTGTCAAGCAATTTTGTGAGAACAGTCGGCCGGCTGGCGGCGCTTACATGTGAAATTCAATGATATCGCCGTCGCTGAGTTGGAAATCCCCCTGCACGCGCTGACCATCGAACTTCCCCTCCCCCCAGATCTTGGCAAATTTCAGTTTGTGGGCGAAATCCTTGTGCAGTGCCTCGGCCGCCTGTTCTACGGTTCCGGCAATCGGGAGAATAATGGGATCATTATAGTCCGGATCATGCCCGACCGGCTTGGTGTAAACGCGCATGATTGACAGCGCGTCGAAAATGGCCTTCTGGAACGCCGCCAATGAGTCGTCGTCGATGATAGATGTCGGCACCACCACGAATCCCGGAAACATCTCTTTAAGCGTCCCAAGCATCACACCGGACTCGTCCTCGTACTCCTTGTGACCACAGACGATAGTCTTCCTATAGCACAGCCGGGGATCCTCCGGTTCCTCGGTGACTTCCGACTGGAGAATGATTCTCTTTTCTTCGAGCTTGCTGAGAATGAAGCGGATGTCCTCAACCATCGTTTTCGCCGCAAGGTCCGCCACCATCACCACCAGGTCGCAGTTTCTGATAAGTCCCGAAAGGTAATTTTCGTACATTTCCGAAGAGATCGGCGGCGTGTCGATGAGTTGAATCTGCACCGTCTCAAAGACCGTCATCCCGGTCATCGGCTCACGGGTGGTGTAGGGATAATCAGCCACGATCGGTTTGGCGTGGGTTAGTGTTTCCACGAGTGAAGATTTCCCGCAATTGGGCGGGCCAATCAGAATAACCTGCCCGGCGCCTTCTTTGTCAATATGGTCGTGAGCGGTGGCCTGCCTCGCGCCGTGCGACTTGGCGCCACCGTCGATCTGCTTTTTCAGCTTCGATATCTTCGCCTTCATCTCGGCCTGAAGCTTGTCCGTGCCTTTGTGCTTGGGCATCACGCGCAGGAGTTCCTTGGCCAGACGCAGCTTCTCGCGGGGATCGTGTTCGCGGGTATACTCCCGCTCGAGTTCGTAGTATTGAGGTGGCAGATTGGCCGGCATATCTAATTTATAATAAAAAAACCGAACTCTGACAAGTCAGATATAAACGCCCGTCGGAAGAGCGGATATTCACATTCGGCCCCCTGCCCCTATTTTCGATTCTTCAGCAGGATGGTTCTGATGCAATCGCAGACGTAGTCGACTTCCGTCAACTTCAGACCGGGATACAATGGCAGCGAGACGACCCGCCTACCGGCGCTTGCCGCGTTGGGAAATTGTCCCGGTTCTATCCCCAAAGCCTGACGATAATAAGACAGTTCGAACACCGGCAGGTAGTGTACACCGCACTCGACACCTTGCTCCAGCATCAGTTCGATAAAGCGGTCGCGGTCGATAGTCAGCGCCGGCAATTGCAGCCTGGCGATAAACAGATGCCAACTGTGCGTGGAGTTTTGCTCAGGCACCGGCATTGCCACCAATTCCGACAGGTCGGACAAATTCTTTATATAACGCTCGGCCAGTTTTGTTCTTTTGCGCTGATTTTCGTCGAGAGCAGTCAGTTCACCGATACCGACGGCGGCGTGAATGTCGGACATGTTGGCCTTGAAACCGAGATGCTTGACATCGTAGCGCCATTTCTTGCTTTTCTTGCGGTCGAGCGTACCGGAAGTCAAGCCGTGAAGCGACAGCAGCCGGACGGCGTCGATCAGTTCCTTATGCCGGGAAACCACCATGCCGCCTTCGCCACAGGTGAGGTTCTTGGTAGAATAAAACGAGAACACGGCGGCATCGACATGACTGGGAACGGACCTGCCCTTGTGAAGGCCCGCGATTGACTGTGCGGCATCGGCCACCATTGGCAGATCGCGCTCGTTGCAGATGGAGACAATCCTGCCGTAATCGGCCGGGTTGCCGGCGATATCCACCGGCATCACGGCGGCCGTGTGCTTATTGATGCAAGGCGGAATCTTCTCCGGGTCGAGGTTGAGCGTTTGCGCATCAATATCGGCAAAGACCGGGCGCGCACCCGCCAGCAGAATAGCTTCGATCGTTCCGACAAAGGTGAACGGCGTCGTGACCACTTCTCTCCCCGGTCCGGCCCCGATTGCCGTCAGGACCATCTGAAGGCCAATGGTGGCGCTGTTGACAGCCACCGTATGTTTGACCTTCAGGTACTCGGCCACCGCCTGCTCGAACTTTTTTACCCGGGGACCGGTGGTCAGCCAGCCGGAGTCAAGGGTCGAGGCGACCTCTTTTTTTGTCCGGGCCGACAGTTTCAAATCGAACAGCGGGATAGTTTTGTTGTCGTTACTTTTTTTCATGAATCAGCCGGTGGTATGTTTCCGCCATCATATCAAGCGATTTTTCCCAGTCATAGTTCTCTTTCACAAATTCATACCCCCTCTCACCCATTCGGATCGACAACTCCCGGTCTTTGACCAGCCGAATGATAGCCGCCGCCAGCGCGTCCACGTCACCCGGTGGTAACAGCAACCCGGTCTCACCGTCACGCATCACTTCCGGCACACCACCGACCCGCGAGGCAATCACCGGTCTTCGGCAGGCGCCGGTTTCCAGCACGGCCACGCCGAATGATTCCGATTCCAGGACCGACGGCATCACCATGATGTGATGTTTCTGAATGAAGGGATAGATTTCGCGATTGTCAATGAACCCCACAAACTCGACGTTTTTCTCCAGCTGAAGGTCACCCACCATCTGCCTGAGCGATTCCGTCATCTCGCCGGAGCCGGCCATGGACAGTTTTATATCGGGGATCTCCCTGGCCACCACAGCCATTGCCCGCAGGAGTATATTCGGCCCGTACTTCTTGTAGTGCGCCTTGATGAAGCAGAGCTTCACCGGCGGTGAATCCGGAAACTCGGCCACCGAATCGGGGATATTGACTCCGAACGGAATAACCGTGACTTTGGATTCACTGCCCGGCAGCAGTTTCACCACGGTATCCTTGAGTAATTGGCTGGTGGCGGTGATATGATCGGCGTTTCTCAACACTTTGCGGATCAGATATCGTTTGAACGGATTGGACGGAAAATCTATAACATCCGCTCCCCATACCGACAGCAGCAACGGATGGAAGGAGGTGCGCATCGCCCAGTAGCCGAAGCCGACCGCGTAGTGAGCATGCACGAGATCTGGTTTGAATTTTAGCGCCTGACCTGAGGCGTTGCCGGCCTGGGTCAGATAGGATAGGCGAGCACGGCGCGGGATTACGAACGTTTCGGCATCTGAAAGCGGATCGCCGCCGAGCGTTATCACTTTGATCTCAAAATCGCGGGCGAGCATACCGGATACCCATCGCTGCACATGCACCGAATTGCTCCAACCGAAAATCGCGATTCGCCTTTTGGCCATGATTGTCTTATCCTGTCCTAATCCGAGATTGATGCTTTGCCGCGCCGCATGCTGACGCTATCGCGCAGAAGATAACCCAGACCCGAACCATAAACCAGCAGAAGATAGCACAGCGCAATGATGACAGAAGATGCTGCCAGTTTGAGAAACACGTTGAGCCGGGCCACCGTCTGCAGGTAATCCGGCAGCCAGCCGCCGGCGTAGGTGGCCGCCAGTGCCGTCACCAGGCCGGCTAAAACAAGACGTACCAAAACCAGCATGAATCGCCGCTTGCTGTCCAGTCCCGCCCGGAAAGTCAGAAATATCAGCATCGACAAGGCGAATGCAATCAGCGCCAGCGAGGTGGCCGCAGTGATGCCGCCGTATCCGAACCATCGCGACAGCAACGCCGTGGCAATCCATTTGGTGGCAAACAACATAATCGTGAACCAGAGAACCTGTTTGGCCCAGTTACCGGCATAGCAGGCGCGTATCGAGGTGGACACCACGAACAAGGCTACAATCGACAGGGCATGCGGCCTCAGCATGGTGGAGGTGATAGCGACCGACTCGGCATCGAAAACACCACGGAAAAACACCAGATATATGATTTCCTCGGCGTTGACATAGAATACAACGGCCAGCGGCACCGCCAGCATCACCGCCAGCGACACGGTCTTTTGGTAGAGTACGCCGAAACGACTCCTCCTCGCCTCGAACGATTCAGAGAACATCGGAAACAGAACCGACCCGATGGCGAAGCCGACGATGGCATCCGGAAGTTGTACCAGCACCTGGCTGTAATTCAACGCCGAGACGACACCCTCGCCGAAATCGACAGCAAAGTACCGGTCAATCATAAAATACGAACGGTTGACCAATTCCACCGCGAACAGAATGCCGGCGGTCTGAAGAAGCATCCTAACGTCGCTGTTGTACAATGTCTGTCGGAATCCTTTGAATGGCTCAAACCCGCGCAGCCGGGCCAGCAGATAAAGATTTTGCAGAAGCAGGCCGCCGATCCATCCAAAAGCCACGGCGCCGACCGAAAGTTTCTGGTACAGCAGAATTATACTGGTTATGGAAAACAGGTTAAAGACTATATATCCGGCGGCCGGATAGACAAAGATTTTCTTAACATTCAGGAAAGCGCGCATGAACGCCTCGGTCGTACCCAGCACGACCGCCACGGCGGTGAGACGGCTGAAGAAGACCACCCGGGCAAACATCGCGTCGCTGAAACCACCCGTCCATATCTTCATCACCAGCGGTGCGGCGAGGATAACGATTAACGTAACAGTCAGTGAGAGGACGACATTGAGATTGATGACCGGCCAGATCGACCGCCAGTTCTCGACTGAATCACCGCCCTGTCGCTCGGAGAGTCGTTTGCTGAAGTATGGCACGAGGAGATAGAAACCGGCGTAGTTGAGAATGCCGTAGAAAAGGGCCGGAAGGATCGTGGCGATAAGATAGAGGTCGTAATCAGCGCTGGTGCCAAACTTGTCGGCAATCACCATCTCGCGCAGAAAGCCGAATACTTTTGACAGAAATACAACGCCTGCTACCGAAAAGACAGCCGTGCGTATTCGACCTGACGTCAATTATTTCCCCCTGAGGAACCTGGCCAGCTCCTCCACTATAATGCTGGAAGGCTTCTTGTCTCGGACCCGATGATCAACTTTGCTCACCTTCGGCAGTGACCTGATGCCCTCGATTATGCTGTGTTTACTCAGGCCCACCAGGCGATTGCCCATCTTGAGCGTTTCCAGCCATTCGGTTTCGTTGCGGAGGGTCAGCACCGGCGTCTGCAAAAAGACCGCTTCCTTCTGAAGCCCGCCGGAGTCAGTCATCACCGCTCTGGCATAAAACGCCGCCGACAACGTATCGAGATACCCCATCGGCTCGACCACTTTGACGTGATCGATATTCAGCAGCGTCTTGAGCAATCTGAATTTCCGAAAACGGTGCCGGGTACGGGGATGGATGGGAAAGAGAACATTCGTCCCCAGGTCACCCAGGATGTCGAGGATGCGAAGCAGGTTCTGTTCGCTGTCGACGTTGGCCGCGCGATGTAGCGTCAGGAGAACAAAATCGTTCGGGGTCAGACCGTGCTGACTCAGGAACGCCTTGTTTTTTTTGATCAGGCTGCGGCTGTTCGCCAGAAGCTCGTACATCAGATCGCCGCTGCGAACAATACCCTTGCGGACACCTTCGGCTTTCAGATTGTTGATCGATACCGTGGTCGGGCAGAACAGGAGCTGGGACAACTGGTCGGCCACCCGGCGGTTGATTTCCTCCGGCATATTATCGACAAACGAGCGCAGCCCGGCCTCGACATGGCCCACCGGAATACCCAGCTTGGCGGCGGCGAGCGCGCCGGCCAGGGTCGAGTTGGTGTCACCGTATATCAGCACCATGTCCGGCTTCCGGTCCACGAACACCCGTTCCAGTTTGGTAAGCATCCGACCGGTCATAGCGCCATGACGTCCACCGCCGACGTGGAGATTGATGTCCGCGGCCGGTATCTCGAGTTGCTGGAAGAAGACATCCGACATGTTGTCGTCATAGTGCTGGCCGGTGTGAACTATGACATGGCGGTACCGTCGCGACAAACCTTTAGTCAGCGGGGCCAGCTTGATGAACTGAGGGCGAGCCCCCACTACGGAGATTATCTGAAAGCTGGTTCTCATAGATGTAATAATACCGGTTACTTATTTCGTTTTCAAATACAAACACGCAGGGGGTCGGCGTTTGCCGCCCTGCATTTTATACTTCAGGCCAAAATCTCATTAACGGCGGCGATAACCTCGTCGCGCTCCTCAACCGTCAACTCCGGATAAATCGGCAGCGCAATTACCTCGGCGGCGGCTTTCGCCGAATTCGGGAAATCACCAAGCTTATAGCCGAGATTGGCGAAACATTCCTGCTGTTGGAACGGCACCGGGTAGTAAATCTCAAACCCGATCTTGCGCTTCTGAAGCTCGGCCTTCAGCGCGTCTCGATCAGCCACTCGCACCGTGTACTGATTATAAATGTGGAATGTCGTGTAATCCTTGACAACCGGAGTGGTGATACCGCTCACGCCGGCGAAGCCTTCGGTATAAGCAGCCGCATGCTCTCCCCGTTTCTCCGACCAGGCCTGCAGGTGTTTCATCTTCACCAGGAGCATCGCTGCCTGGACCGTGGCCAGTCTGGAGTTGTAGCCGACAATTTTGTGATAGTACTTGGGCTTGGCGCCGTGATTGCGGAAAATGCGAACGAGTTCGTAGTCGTCCTGATCGCGGCACACGATCATCCCGCCGTCGCCACCGGCCCCCAGATTCTTGGTCGGATAAAACGAGAAACACCCGAAATCCCCAAAAGAACCGGCTGGACGGCCTTTATACCGTGAGCTTATCGCCTGGGCGGCATCTTCCACAACTTTCAGGTTGTGCTTTTGGGCCAGCGCCATGATGGGGTCCATGTCCGCCACCTGACCGAACAGGTGCACCGGCACGATGGCTTTGGTCTTATCCGTGATGGCGGCCTCGATCTTCTCCGGATCGATATTGAAACTTTCCGGCTCGATATCGACGAACACGGGCGTCGCTCCCAGCCGCACGATAACGCCGGCAGTGGCAAAGAACGAGAAGTCGGTGGTGATGACTTCATCGCCCGGTCCCACGCCACAGGCGCGAAGAGCCAGCAAAAGGGCATCGGTGCCGGAGGCCACGCCGTTGGCGTAGGGCACTTCACAAAGCTCGGCCACCTGTTTTTCCAGTTGAGTAACTTCCGGCCCCAGGATAAAGCCGCCGTGGGTCAGCACCTTGATGACCGCTTCATCGAGCTCAGGTTTCAGGTAGGCATATTGACGGGACAAATCCAAAAGTGGTACAGGCATAGTTGCGCTCCTTAGTCGTCTTTCCATCCCTGGTTTTCCAGGAGTTGTTCGGCGGGTACATCCCGTATGACGCGGGCCGGCATGCCGGTCGCAATCTTCTTGGAGGGTACATCTTTTGACACCACGGCGCCAGCTGCTACCAGGCAATCCTCGCCGAGCGTCTTGCCGGGCAGTATGATGGCGTTAACGCCGATGCGCGCGCCCTTTTTGATGATGGCGCCTTTGAAGTACTTGAAGCGCTCCTCGGTCCGCCCAACGAAATTGTCGTTGGAGGTAACCACACAGGGGGCGACAAATACCCGGTCTTCTATTTCCGAATGAGCCGTGATATAGACGTTGGTCTCCAGCTTTACGTAGCGGCCGATATTGCAGAAATTCTCGATCGCCACGCCCCGTCCCACGATAGTGAAATCACCGATCTTGACGTTTTCGCGGACGGTCGCCAGGTCGGCTATCAGTACCTTGCGGCCGATATCGCTGCCGCGATAGATGACCACGCTGGTGCCGATGATGCCATTGGAATCGATGCGGCAGGGGTCCAGTTCGTCATCGGACGTCGTCGCGGAATTAGCCGCTTTCATGGGTCTTTTGCCGATAACCGTGCCATCGTCGATTCGCACGTTGTCGCCGATAACGGTTTGATCGTGGATGATCACATGATGTCCGATGACGCATCCGTTTCCGATCTTCACTCCCTCACCGAACAGGCAGAACTCGCCGTGTCGGGTGCCGGTACCCAGGGAAGCGGTCGGATGCACTATGGATGTCGACATAGTAAAATACCTCGTATTCAAATAATATTCCAGTGGAAATTATACACGCCAAATATCATAAACATCGCCTCAGTAGTCTCAGGTATCTGCTTGATTTGCGGCGGGGAGGCCTTGGCCTATCCCTTCCTCTTCATACCCGGCAACCAGCCCAGATACGCCCTGAAAAACATCATCGCGCGATCGTAGTCTTCCGGACTCTTGGTCTGCAGTTTGTGAAAATACTCCCACACGGTGGCCAGAAGAATTGAGATGATCAGAGATAAAATGAAGGTAAGTATTACGATAAGCACACGCTGGGGGCGGTAACTGATCTCAGGCGGCACCGCTCTTTGCAGCACCGAGAATTCCGTGAAGCTGCCGCCTTCCTGAATCCTGGCCTGCTCGAGCTGCTGCATCAGCAGACTCGACAACGCCTCATTGACCCGAACCCGACTGTAGAATGATTCGTACTCACTTTTCAGCACCGGAATCGAAGCCAGCGGCAACGAAAAGAAAGAACTGTCGGCATTGCCGGTCTCCAGTTTCTGAAGCTCGGCCTTGACGATATCGCGGTGGTTGCGCAGATCGACCAGCTCCGCGTTATCGGACCTGAGGTTCTGTTCCAGCAGCTTGACCTGGATATCGATTTCCGCCATGGTGACTTTGAGCTTGATCGCTTGCTCAATAGCCAGGCGTGTCTGCTCATCAAAATCGACCGCCTTGTACTGAAGCTGGAAACGTTCCAGATCCTTGCGGGCGTTGGCCAACTGCTGATTGACCTGATTAAGTCTTTCGGTGAAGAAAACGCGCTTCTCACGGGCCTGGGCCGAAACCACTTCGCGGCTGACCCGATCCAATTCATCGACAAAGGCATTGGCCAGGTCGGCGGCTACCTTCGCTTCCTTGTCGGAGACAGCCACGAAAAGAAGTCCCTCGGTGGTCTTGACAATCTCGGAGTTATCCATCAGCGTCTCGAACGCCTCGACATAGTTCTCGGCGTCGTAACGCTTCATCAGGTCAAATTTGTCAATTATGCGATCGGTGATTGTGCGACTCTTGAGGATTTGCACGAATACATCGGCCGACGTCGAGATAGTGGCCAGATCGAACCCGGCCGCACCTTCGGACAACCCGCCCAGACTTATCATCGGGACCTTGTCCTCTTTGGGCGGCATAATCAACGCTTCCGCTTTGTACCACTCCGGAAGAATAGAGGCAATGCCCACCGAGACGAGGGTAGCCAGGATGGTCAGAGACAGGATAAGACCACGGCGTTTGGCCAGAACTTCCAAAAGCAGCCAGAAATTGTTATGGCGCGGTTCAGTCACGCTGTCCTCCTGAAGTCCTGACAATCAACTCATCACTATCGAAAACCGTTCCGGCCGGGTCCAGCCGCACGGTCAGTTTCGACACCGGGCTGAAGCGGTCGATACTGTTGCCCTCGGACCCACCGAGAAATCCCCCGGCGGCAGTTATATAATGCATAGCGTCCTTGTTTGCGCTGTAAGGAAATACGCCGGGGTTGACCACGGCTCCGCTCACCTTGACATAACCAAGCCGGCGCGGCACGAAGATCGAATCGGCGGCCCGCAGCGAGAACTCTTTCACTTTCCGATTGTTCTCGACCAGATTGGCGATGGGATAGCGGGCTGCCCCGGATTTCTGCGAATGGTCTGTGCTTTTTCTGAACAACGTCAACTGCTTCGCGTTGGCATCGCTCGCAAAACCGCCGGTTTTTTCAATGACCGCCTTCATGTCGAGGCCTTCGTGGAATTCGTACCGACCGGGAGTGTTAACGGCGCCGAAGACGGTGATCATGCTTTGCTCCGCACTGAGTGGTCGACTCGGCACCATGACTATATCGCCGGTCTGGAGTTTTTCGCCCGATTGAAAGGGCCTCGACTTCTGGCCGAGAATCTGCACTGCCGAAGTATCGGCATCGACGCTCAGCCCCCCGGCCAGGGTCAAAATAGTGCTGAAATTGTCGCCGGGCATGAACTCTATGTCTCTCGGGTCATTCACGGCACCAACAACCTGAATCAGGTCATTCGATTTGGGCGGTACATGAATGCTCAACCCGGCGTAAAGGCAGGGATTGAACATGTTGTCTCCGATGAAAGCCGCTCGGTCAAGATCGACCACGATGGTTTGCGGTCCCCCGCGAAATTCAATATGGCGCCGGGATGCAAAAGGCAGCAGACCGCCCGCCCGTTCAATAATCTCCGAAACGCGCTGCGATGTCAGACCCCGGTAAAACCCCGGATTGGCTACCGCGCCGGTAACCGAGATAGTGACCTCGCGAGGTTCCAGTATCGATATAGACAATTCGTCAGCGTAATAAACTAATCTTAAAGCCTCATCGAGAATCGTCCGGGCCTGTGTAAGTGTCTTTCCGGCAAGATCGAAAATGCCAACCGTCTCGTGCGCGATCCTTCCTTCGGGATCCACAAACAGGATCAGAGCCGGTATTTTCGTTTTGTCGAAAGTGACAACCAGTCTATCACCCGGTCGGATAAGATACTGGTCAGCGTCGACCGCCTGGTCAAAATACCGGGTAACCTGCTGCCACTGTGAGATATTGGTATCCGGTCGGTCAAATTTGAGGGGTTCGGTGTCGGACGTACTGGATGAATTCGACACTACCGCCGCTGCCAGCAAAGCTGCCGCAAGAAAATTCAAGACAACCTCATTTCACCGTCGTTGGGGTAGATATTAGCCATGCTTAGCCACATTAAAGGCCAAGAATAGTCAAAAGGCGCGTCCTTGTCAACCGGTAATGTAGGCCCGGCCACGGGGGCACCGAGCGGATATCCGCAGCCCCACAAGTCGCGTTCACGCAATATCTTGCGTCTCCGGTGAGACGTCCTCCACTGGGGTGCCCGGCATACGCCGATAGAGCCAGACTACGGCTACCACGAATATTATCCAGATTGTCAGGGCAAAATAGAAGTACGGTGTGCGATATCTGAGTTCTATTGTCTGCGGACCCTCGTCAAATGGGACCACAATCAGGCCTTGTTGATCTCTCAGCTTTCGCCCGTCGGCAGCCCGCCAGCCGATGTCATAGCCCATGCCGAGTTGCATCTCACCTGCCTGAATGCCGGTGACATTGTATGTGATGACATTGGGGGTGTACTCCCGCCAGTTCACCTTCAGTCGCCCGGATATGACATATTCGGGGGCAACCTGGTTGAATGGATCGAACAACGCTGGCCTTCGATGATAAGTCGAAAGATGCGGTGCTTTAATAGACCCACGGTTTGCGAGAAAGTTCTTGTAAGGATTGTCCGGCGATTCGATCCCCTGCGAAAACTCCGGTGACCGTCTCACAAACTGAGGCGGATATTTGAAGACCTCCGACATCACCGGCCAGGCCAGCACCATATTGGTCCCAGCGATAACTATGGCTACGGCATAAAGCGCGAACCGCCATTTCTTTCGAGCCATCAGCCATCCTTGACGAAGCCAGTCGAAGCCGAAACCGCCCAGCACGGCGGCGGCCAGAATTACGAACTGGAAAGCTCGGCCGGTCGCACGCGCCGACGAAAACCCCGGCAGGGAACTGAGAATCGCCCACGGAGAATAAGCGCCAAAATTACCCAGCCCCAGGGCCAGAAAAAAGGCCAGCAGCACCAGCCAGATATAGCGTTTCGCAAACCGTGCCACCAGGCCAAAGCCTGCCAGCACAATCATCAGCGGAGATATGTAGGCTCCGTACTCATGCCACGCCCAGAACTGCTCAGGAAAATTCTTGACCAACAAAGAATGTTTGAGACCAAAAAATATCGCGCCCAAAGCACTGAGTGGGATAGATTCGTCAGGACGTCCCGTCCACTGGTTCTGGGCCAGGTAAATGACCATCGGAATGAATTTCACCGCCGACAGCCCGATCCCAATCATAGCCGCCAGGACAAAATTTATCAGGTAAGCAATTCTCTTCTCACTCAGAGACAACAGCGCGCACAGCAAAAAGGAAAACATCCCCGTATACAAAAGCGGGACAGCGGCCCCGTTGCCCAGAATCATCAACGCCAACATCACACCGGCCCAGACTATGTTCCTGCGCACGTGCACCGATTGCAGAACGAAATGAACAAACCAGGGCAAAAAGCAGAAATGCGTGAACGGAATGTGACCTTCGGCGAAGTGAAGTGCAAAATGAATGGAGCCAAAGTAACCGACCGCCATCAGAAGTCCGGCCAGAGTGGACATACCCAGTGTGCGGCCCAGACGATAGCTACCCCACAAACCCAGAAAATAGCAGATCAATACCTGGATCTTCAGGCCGACCACCGGCCCCAGCACAAGATGCAACAGGAGAAAGGGTGAAAATATCGCTACTTCAGGATGATGAAACAGTATGTTGCCACCCATCAGGTAGGGATTCCAAAAGGGGAACTGTCCGTAATCAACAATCGTACTCACTGGAACCGCAGTCATGGTTGTAAATAGGTCCCAGTCACGGATGCCCCAGTAGTTAAGCTTTAACAGAAAGGGGAGCACATAGTAAACAGCCAGCAGGAATAGCACCACCGGCACGAAAAGACCGAAACGTTTATCACGTATTATCGTCATAGTATTTGATTCAGCTTGAGCTACTTATTATAATGAGGTTTGTGAATTTGAAAAGTAAAGGTTTTTGTCTACCGACGACTCTGTTCCTTGTCTTTGTCGTTGTTCAAGTGGCCCTGTTACAGACGGGCCATCGAAGGAGCTATACCCTTAGCGGCAATCTCATCCAGTGGGATGCCGAGCATTACCTTTCCATCGCCCGCGATGGCTACGAGACATTCCCCTGTGGATTTGACCCAAGCTACATCTGCGGCAATATCGGCTGGTTTCCGTTTTATCCAATGGTTACCAGGGCGGTGGCATCGCTGGGGTTGGACACGCGAACTGCGCTCATCCTGGTAAGTTGGCTATCGCTCTGGCTGGCGCTGTTGATTCTTTACCGCTTGGTGGCCAATAGATTCGATTCCAGGGTGGCACTTTATTCACTGGTGGCGATGCTGCTTTTCCCGGGCTCGTTCTATTTTCTAACGGGCTTTCCCTATTCTCTATACCTGCTGCTGACCGTTTCTTTTTTCTATCTGTTGGAATCAAACCACCTGTGGGGTGTAATTCCCCTGATGGCCTGCCTCGCCGTCACGTATCCATCGGGGATCGTGATCGGCCTGCCCATTCTATTTGTCCTGGTATCGAAATGGACGAAAACGGACAATCGAAGTCGCTTGGCTCTCACCGTCGGTCTGGCTGGCATCGGGCTCGCCCTGGTGGCGTATTTCTCCTACTACTGGCTGGAATTCGGCGATTTCTTTTTGTACATGAAATTCCAGGCCCAGAGCTATTACGCTCATCACGTGAACTTTCCGCTGCTGGTTATCGCTCGAACACTTTCCACTCTGCCGCTCAGGCAACCGGAGTGCATTATGCTCATATTCACAATTTCGGTGGTGATTCTGTTCTATCGCCGGAGAATACCGGTATCCTGGCAGATTTTCATGTTCGGGGTTCTGCTTTTCACCCCCACGATGGGGACCACCACCTGTTACTACCGTCATATTGTCGTGGCTTTCCCCCTGTTCGTTATGATTGCCGACAATATCAATTCGCGGTGGCGCAGGTATGCGCTGGGCGTGTATGCGGTAGTATCGATCTATCTCAACTTAAGTATTCTCCTCAGCGACTTCAAAGCCGGGGTACTGATGTAGTCGGCACCGCCTTCAGGCGGTAATCATAGAACACCGTATCAATCACCACCCCCAGGAAATTCCTGACAACTCGCGAGGTGTCCAGGCTGAGACTGGTATCGGTGAACTGGGCGTTGAACACTCCAATCGGAATTCGCAGCGTGTCACAGGATACCCCCGCAAGATTACTGTTGGTTGGGTAAAACGTCATAAACCCGGTCTGGGTATTGATAACCACATCACCCTCGGTGTCGCACAATCTGGTGTTGTCGGTGTGATGAATAAACGTATAGGTGTCCTGGCTGATAGTCAGCGTTACCGAATCGGAGCGGTCAATCCTGAACTCATTCTGGAGTCGGCTGTAATCCAGAACCCCAGTGTATTCCGGCGCCACCACCACGG
>JAUXCD010000074.1 GCA_030619085.1 Candidatus Zixiibacteriota bacterium | reverse complement strand
TCGTGGTTGGTGGCAATCCCTGCCAGGACAACCCGGTCCTGGGCTGGCAGATCAAGCGCCGCATGCGCCAGGGAACCGAAGCGATTGTGGTCAATTCGGCCAAGATCGACATGGTCAGATACGCCGCCGCCTGGGCCGACACGCGCCGGGGCACGGCCACCCATCTGCTCAACGGTGTCATGGCCGAACTGATTCGCGACGGCAAGGTGAATAATGAGTTCATCAAGGACAATACCATGCACTTCGAGCAGGTAAAACAGGACCTGCTGAAGATCGACCTAGAGGAAACGGCTGCCGTCACCGGTGTCGCCCCGAGAACAATCAAACGGATTGTCGAACTTCTGTCCGACCCGAACAAACGAGTCGTGGTCGTGTTCAATATCGACAGCCGCATCGATCGTTCGTCCAATGACCTCAAGGCGCTGGCGACATTAATGCTAATATTAGGCAAAATAGGTGTCGAGGGATCCGGTCTGGCCCTTTTGAGTAACCAGTCCAACCTAACTGGCATGGCCCTGGCCGGCTTTGACAATCTGCTGCTCCCGGGCGGCGCGTCCATCAGCGAGTCCGGTGTATCGGAGACATCCCGCGTGTGGCAGTCCGACCTGAACACAATGCTTGCGAACCCGGATACAAATTTCGAAACACTTATGCAGAATGACAAGATCAGAGCGGCCATCATCATGGGCGAGAACCCGGCTGCCGAGCCGAAGTATGACGCTCTGATCGAGAAGCTGGACTTCCTGGTTGTCTGCGACATGTTCAAGACGGAGTCTTTACAGAAGGCCGATGTCTTCCTGCCTCTGTCGAGTTACCTCGAGACCGAGGGTCACATGACCAACTGGGCCGGGACTCAGCAGCGCTCCAATCCAATCGGCGAGCCGCTCAACGGAATAAATAACCTGGAAATCATACATAAACTTTCAAGGGTTCTGGGTCAGGAGATTCAGTCTTATCTATTTGCCGACGTCGTCGGTGAGCTGGATCTTCTGCGAAAGAACATAGGCGCCTCCATCGGAACCACTTTTGTCACTGAAGATGGGAAAGCTCATTTTGGGCTTTACTCTTCTGATACATCGCCCACTTCAGCCTTTGTCCCAGAGGCTGTGGAGCTCGATGCCAGGATAGTTGACCGTCTGCGGCTGACAGAAGCATAACCCATCACCTTTTAGAGGCCCTAAAGCCAGATTTTTTTGCCCTAAAAAATCTGGCTTCTTTTTTTGTCTAACTTTGCTAAAAATAAGCGTTTAGCCCCTTGAATTTTAATTTTAAAACGTTATCTTGGCGTGGCTTTAAGTAGAAACCATAGTCTGTTTTGTGAGAGGTACTACGATGACCAATATTGACACTATCAAGAAAGCAGGGCACGGGTTTTCCACACTCGCTGATAGCCAGATTTACGATTACGAGACCAATTTCGTAGCTTCGCATTACGGCAGACAGAAGCTGGTTGTCAGAAACGCCGAGGGCGTGTGGCTGCACAGCCAGGACGGCAACAAGTACCTGGACTGCCTGGCCGCGTATTCCGCCGCCAACCAGGGTCATTGCCACCCCAAAATCGTCAAGGCGTTGGTCGATGCACTACAGAACAATTATGCATCGGTTATCTCCAATGTCGTTTACACTGATTCGATGGCCGCCTTTGCCAAGAAACTGGCCGAACTGGTTCCGCAGATGGGCCCGCGCTTCGGACAGAACGGTAACAAGATTCTGCCGAAAAACGGCGGTGTGGAATCAGTCGAGACCGCCATCAAGATGATGCGATACTACGGCTGGAAAACCAAGGGTATTGCCGACGGCAAGCAGGAAATCATCGTTTTCAGCAACAATTTCCACGGCCGGATGATCACCGTCGTGTCGTTCGCCGACACCCCCAGGTACAAAGAAGGCTTCGGCCCTCTGACTCCCGGTTTTGTCACTGTCGATTACGGTAACCTCGACGCCGTCGAAAAGGCGATCACGCCCAACACTTGCGGCATCCTGGTCGAACCGGCACAGGGCGAAGGCGGCATGTTTATTCCTCCGGAAGGATTCTTGAAAGGTCTGCGAGAACTGTCCGATAAGAACGACCTGATGCTGGTTTTCGACGAAATCCAGGTTGGCCTGGGACGCACCGGTAAGATGTTCTGCTTTGAGCATGAAAACGTTATCCCCGACGGAATCGTGCTGGGCAAGGCTCTTTCGGGTGGTCTGGCGCCTCTCTCCTGCTTCGTGACCAACAAGGAGCTGATGGACATGGCCTTCCAACCCGGCAGCGATGGCTCCACGTTTGGCGGCTTTCCTCTCGCCTGCGTGGCCGGCAACGCCGCTCTCGATGTTATCGTCGAAGAGAAGCTAGCCGAGCGCTCTGCTGAGATGGGTGCTATCCTGAAAAAGCGAATCGAGGAAATTGCCGCGAAATCATCGCACGTCAAAGAAGTCCGCGGCCGAGGCCTGTTTATCGGTATCGAGGTCCACAGTGGCGACGCCATGTCGTTCTGCCGGACATTGCTTGGTATGGGCATCCTGGCCAACGACAGCCACGGCCACACGATCCGTGTTTCGCCGCCGCTGGTTCTCGAAAACGAGCACATCGACTATATCGCTGAACGTTTGGAAAAAGTGCTCGTCGACTAAGTCTTGGTTTTATTGACTGAATATCACAAAGGTGGTTCTGATACCAGAGCCACCTTTTTTTATTCTATCTGTAGGTGATATCTGCGTAGCTACCGTCGGACCGAGCCGATATAGATTGCCGTCAGCGTGATCGCCGCCCCGACAATCTGCATCACCGTCAGGTACTCGGCAAAAAACAGTACGCCCCAAATGGTGGTCAGCACCGGCTGCAAAAGAAGAATCAAACCGCTGTGGGAGCCTTCCAATCTCGACAGAGCGGTCGAGATAGACCACCAACCCAGCGCCTGCGCCACGAACGCCAGCGCCACCAACACGATCCACGAATATGCATCCGGCGGAAGCATCGGCCCCGGTTCGATCAGCCCACTCGCGCCGAGACAGATCGCGCTGACCAGCGAGATCCAGGCCATCAGCGTCAACAGATGAGGTCTCTGTGCCTTCTCCCCCGCGTATTTGATAGTAACCAGGTAGTTGCCGTAAAAGACGCCGGTAGCCAGACCAAAAAGAACGCCCCGAATATAGAGACTCGTGAATTCAACCCCACTGCCGACTCCCACCAAAATAACCACACCAACGATGGCCGACAGCGCCGTCACGATGAACTTGACCGATAGCTTTTCCTTGAAGACAAAGAAACTCATCACAGCGGTGGAAAAGACCTGGGTATTGGCGAGAATAGTTGCCATCCCGGCACCCGAATAAACGATCGAACGATGCCACGCGAATATATCCAGAAAGAAAAGCAGCCCGGCCAGAGCCACCCATTTGACAATCGACGATGGCAACTTCAGAGAATGACCCGCGGCCGCCGACCAGACAAAGAGAATAACAGCGCCGATAAAGAGCCGCCAGAATCCAATCGCGGTCGGCCCCAACGCCGAGGGATCGATCATCTTGACGAAAATGGCCGCAAAACTGATGCATACCGCACCAAAGACCAAAATGAAAATCGAGCGCGCGTTGCCGGTGTGGGATGAAGAATTCATAATGCGGAAACGTCCCGCTCCAGGCCAATGGGTAACCGGGAATAGCGTGTGGGACGGTGCACAATTGTCAATACTCCTGCCAGCGGTAGTCGACCAGAACCATCACGCCTACCAGTGTCCAGGAAAGCACCAGCGAAGTACCGCCGTAAGAAAGAAACGGCAGAGCCAGGCCGGTTACCGGCATGAAGCCCAGGGTCATGCCGATATTGATAAAGAACTGAAACAGTAGAATCAGCGCCGCTCCAATAACGACATTGGAGGCAAAGCGGGAGCGGCATCGCGACGCAATAGCGACGGCCCGGTAGAAGATGAAGCCGAACAATGCTACCACGATAAGCGCTCCCCACAGGCCAAATTCTTCGCCGAGGACCGAGAAGATGAAGTCGGTGTGGCGTTCCGGAAGGAAGTCGAGCCGGGTTTGCGAACCGTTGAGAAACCCCTTTCCCATGATGCCGCCTGACCCGATAGCGATTTTTGACTGGATAATCTGGTATCCGGCGCCACGCGGGTCACGCCCGGGGTCAAGGAAAGTCAGGATGCGAAGTTTCTGGTAATCGGCAAGACGGTTCCATATAAACGGCGTGGTCATCCCGAACGCGAGATTGGCCGCCATAGTAACGACCCCGAACATGAAGCCCGGCCGGAGCATGAACAGAAACGTCAGTAAGACAACGAAATATATAGCCCACGCCACCCAGTGCGAAGCCGCCACCAGCGACACCAGCGGGGAAAGAATAAGGATCATGTACAGAGGCGAAAGACCCGACCAGAACCAGAGTCCGAACAGCATCACGGGGAACACCAGCGATGTTCCCAGGTCGGGCTGCTTCAGTATAAGCATCATCGGCACGGCCGTTAACATAGCAGAAATGGCCAGCCGCCGCTTGGAAGCAACCGGCAGTTTGGTGTAGGCCAGAAACCGGGCCATGGCAAATAGCAGGGTTACTTTGGCAATATCCGCAGGCGCCAGGTTCATCGGACCGAATGAGAACCAGCGCATGGCCCCCATCCGCGGCGTCCCCACAAACAACACCAGAATCAACAACACTACCGACACGCCGTAAAGCAGATAAGCGGTGTAATCGAAAAGGCGCAAGGGACTGTGGATAATGGCGGCAAAAACGGCCAGCGCGATCACGAGCCACATCGACTGACGAAGGTAGTAATGCCGGACATACTCGTTGTCGGCATGGTGCTGGGCCGCAAAGATCAGCAGGATGCCGATCAGCGACAACAGCAGAACCGCACCGATGAGTTTCCAGTCAAGTTCGCGGTAGCCAAGCATCACTGACCATCCGTTTCCGGCGCCGTCACCACCTCGGCCGGGCCGAGCTTCTTTTCGAAGTAGATGTCAAGAATCGATTTGACCAGCGGCGCCGCGATTTCGGAACCGTGGCCGGCGTTTTCGACGATGGCGGCGACAACGATTTCCGGGTTTTCCATCGGCGCCACCCCGACGAACCAGGAGTGGTTCTCACCATGAGGATTCTCGGCGGTGCCGGTTTTACCTCCGAGCGAGTAAACTTTGTTCCTCAAATGTTTGGCGGTGCCGTGCTCACCCTCGACCACGGCCCGCAGTCCTTCCATGAGAATCCCGAGATTGCTCTCGGAAAACGGCAGCTTGAAGGATACGGTTGGTTCGGTGAACCTGGTGCTGCCGTCGGGACCGATAGTTTTTCTTATCAAGTGGGGACGGTACACCGTGCCGTCATTGGCCAGTCCGCAAAAGAACTGCGTGAGTTGCAGTATGTTGACCAGTAACTCCCCCTGGCCGATGGCATTGTTGAGCACCAGGCCGCGCGTCCAGCCTCTCTCCCCGTAGCGGCGATTGTAGTAGTCGGAATTGGGGTTGAGACCGGCCGACTCCATCGGCAAATCAATGCCGGTGGGGTGGCCGAAGCCGCACAAGTCGAAATACCGACTGAGCTGGTCGATCCCCAGTTTCAGACCGAGTTGATAGAAGTAAACATCGCACGACTGCTCAATGGCACCGACAGCGTTGAGGGACCCGTGACCGCTCGCTTTCCAGCACCGGAAATAGCGATTGCCAAACTGATAGCCGCCCAGGCAGGGACTGAAGGTTGTGTTGCGACTCACCGTACCTTCCTCGAAACCGGCTCCCAGTGTGACCAGTTTGGTGGTTGAACCGGGCGGATACAACCCGTTGAGAGGTCGGTTCAGGAGCGGGTGGGTGGTGTCATTGCTGATTTCCTGCCACAGGCTTTCGGGTATCACTGACGAGAAGATGTTAGCATCGTAACCGGGATATGATATCATGGCCAGAACCTCGCCGTTGCGGGGATCCATGGCGATGATTGACCCGCAGCAGAAAGTATCCAGCGCCGCCGAACTGGCGCGCTGAACATCCAGATCAATGGTCAGGTACAGGTCGGTCCCGGCGATAGCCGGCTCCGCTGGACGGTTCGGGTACTTCCCCATTTGCTGTCCCGATGCGGTCACCTCGATATACTCGGTTCCTTCCCATCCCCTCAATAACTGATCGTACTGTTTTTCCAGCCCCTTCTTGCCGATCATACTGCCTAACCGGTAATCAATGGATCGCAGTTTTTTCAGTTCGTCTTCGGATACCTCGCCTACATACCCGGTGAAGGATTCGGCGCCCAGGTTCCGTTCGTACTGCCGCACCCGCTCCATCTGATAAGTGACGCCGGGATAATCGGCGCTCTGTTCCTCGAGAATGGCAATAGTCTCGAAATCAACATCTCGTTTGACGGCCGATGCCTGGTAGCGACTGACCATGTTACGCATGATCCTCTTTCTTATGGTCAGCGTATCCATGCCGAGCAGTTCGGCCAGGCGCGGGACGGTAACATCCCGGACCTCTTCGGTCGGCACTACCGAGACGGTGTATGACGGACGGTTGTCTATGATAATTCGTTCATCGCGGTCGTAAACGCGGCCCCGTCGGGGGATGATGGGTATAACGCGAATACGGTTGTTCTCGGACCGGGCGGCCAGTTCGGCGTGTTCAACCACCTGCAGGCGGACAAGACCAACTGTTGCAATCAGGCAGATCACCAGAACCAGGCTTACACCGATCTTCCTTCTTCTCTGAAACGAAAGTACGAACGGATCCATGAGTTTTAGAAGATTGCCTTAAATTTTTGAAAAGTAATCTTCCCGTCTTTGAAAAGGAAGAATACCCACACCACGAGAGCCGTGTATACAGCGCCCAGAAGAGCGTTTGACCACAGTTGGTATATGAAGGCATCGGGCTGATTAACCACTAGTGAGAGGATATTGTGAACAAAGACTCCGCCGCTAATCAGCATCACCCGTGAATACATCGAATCCAAATTGAGTCGCTGTCGATAGTGAAAGGCCGCGAGCGCCAGCGACGCCAGTATCAGAGCATGCCAGCCGATTCGGTAATGCATCCCCCCGGCCATGACCACACCGACCAGAAAACCGAACCAGATGGAGGATGTCTCCGATTTATAAATTGCAATGGCCAGCACCAGAAACGCCGGCAGGTTGATGGTTGCATTGTAGATCATGGTGACGTCCTTGAGGATCACCTGGTGCAGCCCCACCAGCAGCAGGTAGAGAAGATACGGAATCAGCCGGGTCATCAGTTTACCACCTTCAGGATAAACAGTTCCTCGATGGAGTTGAAATTGGCCAGCGGGCGAATATGCACTCGACAAAACGGTTCGTCTTCAGGGCGGGTCACCTCAATGACGGTGCCAACTATCAGACCGGCCGGGTAGATACCGCCCAGCCCCGAGGAAATGATCAGATCGCCGGCGGCGATGGTGCTCTGCACCGGCAGGTTGTCCAGGGTCATGCCTTCATCGGCGCTGTACTTGACGATGCCCATTTCGCGTGATTCACCGACGCGAGCGGCGACGCGATTGGCCGGATGCGTCAGCAACTGAACCGTGGCATAATCCGGGGTAACCGTCACCACGCGCCCTATCAAACCCTCCTGATTTATAACCGGCTGATCGACAACCACCGAGTCATGCGCGCCCCGGTTGATGGTCGCCAGAATGGGCAGTCGGTTGCCGTAAACGGAAATGACTTTGGCCGGAAGAAGCGTATATCCCGGCGGGGGATCATATAACAGCACCGAGCGAAAGCGGTCGTTCTCGCGCCGGGTCTCTTCGTTCATGCTGATAGTCACCGAGGCTTCCACCAGCGACTGGCGCAGACGGTAATTTTCCTGGGATACCTGATACAGTTCTTCGACAGAATTTCTGATTTTGAAGAACGGATAGTAGAAACCGGTAAAGACCACCTGACTAACATAGCGGTTTATGGGCGTGCCACCAATTGCCAGAATACCAGACAGCAAAATAACGGCACCGAAGTGCAGCGTTCGCCGTTGTCTGGTGATTGAATTGGAAATCCAGCCCATGGTCAGGGGATTCACCTATTTAGCAAGGGATCAATCCACGTTATCCATCAAAGCGAGGACATCGCCAGGCGAAGAAGCGGTGCGGAGTTTTTCCCGGTTTTCCTCGGATTTCATCACATAGGACAGTCGCGCCATCACGTTCAGATGGGCGCCGATAGCATCCTCGGGGGCCGCGATCAGAAAGAACAGATGCACCGGTCGGTGATCCATAGCATCGAAATCAATACCCGCCTCAGACCGCCCGAAGGCAATCACGATGCCCTTGACAGCTTTGGTTTTGGCATGCGGGAAAGCAACGCCGTATCCGACTCCGGTGGTAACCAGGTTTTCGCGTTCCTTGATATCAGCCAGCAGGTTCTCCTGGTTGGTCACCATGTTGGACTTGCCCACAAGTTCAACCAACTCATCAATGATAGTTGATTTGTCCTTCGATTTCAGATCGAACTCCACCAGGGTTTCGTCACAGAACTTGGAAAGTTTCATTATATGTCCTCAGCCTACAGTTTTTCAGCTTCATCAAGCAACAATACCGGGATGTTATCCTCCACTCGATACGCGAGCTTACAATGTCCACAGATAAGACGTTCTTCCTTTTCCTGGTAGTCGAGCTTCTTTTTGCACTGTGGGCAAACCAACTTATCAAGGAGCTTTTGTGGTAAAGCCATCATCTCTCCCTTGTTATTCCTGAAACTCGCCCATACGGCGATATTTCGCGATTCGTTTCTCCAGCAACTGCTCCACCGACAGACCCTTCAGGCTGTCAAAAGCTTGCAATATTTCCTGTTTAACCGTCGCGGCTATCGCAGCATGGTTAGAATGAGCACCGGTCGGCGGTTCCGGGATAATCTTATCAATCAAACCCAGTCCCATTACATCCTCGGCCGTTACTTTCAAAGCCTCGGCCGCTTCCTGCGCCCGACCGGCATCCCTCCAAAGGATCGCCGAACAGGCTTCCGGTGATATCACCGAGTACCACGAATACTGCAGCATCATCGTAACATCACCAACGCCGATACCAAGCGCTCCGCCCGAGGCACCCTCGCCGATAATGACAATGACGATTGGCACTTTGAGGCGGGACATTTCGCGGATGTTTCGCGCGATAGCTTCGGCCTGACCTCGTTCCTCGGCGCCTATTCCCGGGTAAGCGCCCGGAGTGTCGATCAAAATCAGAATCGGGACGTTGAACTTCTCGGCCAAATAAAACAGGCGCAGGGCTTTGCGATAGCCCTCGGGATGCATCATGCCGAAATTGCGATACAACTTGGCTTTGGTGTCGCGGCCCTTCTGCTGCCCGACTATCATCACCGGCTGTCCGTCGATATGGGCGAAGCCGCCGACCACGGCATGGTCGTCGGCAAAATACCGGTCGCCGTGCAACTCCACAAACCCGGTCGTCATCAACTCGATATAATCCAGAGTGTAGGGTCGCTTCGGGTGACGGGACAACTGGACTTTCTGCCACCGGGTAAGATTACTGTATACATCCTGACGCAACCGCGCCAGCTTCTTTTCCATCGAAGCGATTTCGCCGGACAGTTCGATACTCTCCCCGACCGAGAAATCCTTCATATCGGAAATCTTCTTTTCCAACTCTACGATCGGGCGTTCGAATTCCAGGTATGGTCGTTCACTCATTTTAATCTTGCCCTTAACTTACTCAGGCTTCCGTTAGCACCCCCCCCGGATTGATTTTGCCTCCGTCGCGGCGAAATATTAAGTATTATAATAAAGAATAAAGCGAAAATAACAACCATAAAAAAGACCAGATACCCGAAGACTATCAATCGGTTCCAGAAGAACATGGCCAGTGCGAACATGCCAAATACGGCCGCCAGGGAGTAGAAAATGGAAACTACCTGACGTGGCGAGAAACCGGCCAGCGACAGGTAATGAAACAGGTGCCGGCGGTCGGCGGTCATGATATTCTTGCCGGAAACCAACCGCCTCACCAGCGATGAAATAGTCTCCAGAATGGGCACCCCCAGAACCAGCACCGGAATGAACAGGGCTGAGAAAGTGTATGATTTTACCGGGAAAATCAGGGAGAAAACGGCGAAATAATACCCGATCTGCATCGACCCCGAATCACCCAGAAAGATTTTGGCCGGATATTGGTTATAATACAAAAATAGAGCCAAAAAGCCCACGAGGGCACTGACGAATATCAGCACCGGTCCCACCTGCAGAAGTTCACCTATTACCAGCAGCACCAAAGCGCCAATCAGTGACACCCCGGAAGCCAGTCCGTCGAGACCATCAATCAGATTAATGGCGTTGGTTAAAACGATGACCCACAGGACCGTTATCAACACCGAAAACGGACCGATATCCAGACTGCCGTACGGGGTCGAGATCAGTTCCACATTCAACCCGCCCAGAAAGAGAAGCAGCCCGGCCGCCGCCTGAGCGGCGAGCTTGACCCAGGCCGACAGCGGCGAGAGGTCGTCGGCCAGTCCCACCAACAGGATCACCAACGCTCCGGCAAAAATGAAAACAATGGACGGTGACAATTCCTGATAGGTATTCGGGAAAATCAGCAAAGCCAGACCAACGGTAATCCAGATGGTGAAGAAAAGAGCGACACCGCCCAGAATCGGCGTCGGCGTTTTGTGCCTTTTATGCCTGCCCGGCAGGTCCAGCAGCGAGAAGCGGAGGCCCAGCCGTATCGCCAGCGGCACCAGAGCTGTACTGAAGACAAAACTGAAAACAATGCCCAGAACAAGTTGTGTGACACTCATGCTCCCGCACTCCGATGCGTCGCGTTACGCTTAAACAGGGCGGTGAGAATGAAATTTACCGTCAGCAGCAAAGGCAGCCAGATTATCGAGAAACCGTTGGGAACGTGCTTGAGAAAGTACCTCCAAACGGAGATATGATGATACCAATTGCGCCGGAGCCGACCGGCATCACTCCCCTGCCCCCAGGCGTGCGTTCCTCCGGCCGTCGGAACGAAATAGTTGCAATAGCCGCTACGCGATAACCGCAGGCAAAGATCGGTGTCTTCCATAAACATGAAGAAACGATGGTCGAAGCCGCCAATCAATTTAAAAAGTTGCCGCTCAATCAGCATCATAGTCCCCGCTACGGCCGGAACCGGGTTTGTCTCGACATAATCCGGCAGTGTATAGCTCTTGCCGTGGCCGAACAGCCGGCCGAGAAACGACCCGCGTGACAAGAGCAGATTGGATATGGTCGGGAAATTGCGGCAAGTGGCCTGAAAAGAACCGTCGGCGAAACGCATCCGCGCGCCCAGAACGCCGACCTTCTCTCTTTGGGCGTACTCGCGTTGCAGATTGACTATGGAATCAGCATCACACAGAACGTCGGGATTGACGAACAGCAGCAACTCGCCCGATGCGGCCTCGGCCCCCCGGTTGCAGGCGGCAGCGAAACCGACATTGGAACTGTTCATGACCGATATGCAGTCGGGGAAAATTTCACGCGCGCTCGAAAGCGGCTCCTGCGCCGAAGCGTTGTCAACCAGTATCAATTCATGGTCGATGTCCTTCAGGGCTTTGCGA
>JAUXCD010000142.1 GCA_030619085.1 Candidatus Zixiibacteriota bacterium | reverse complement strand
GCTACTTTCCTGTTGTTCACTCTGGGTCTGGTCGGTTACCGTCTGACGCGGCGCCGCAAATAACCACTCTTCAATTAAGCTATTCAAAAGCCCGGCTGATCCCAGCCGGGCTTTTTTATTATTGAAAATCCGCGTAATAAACACGCACCTATCCAGCATTTTCTGCAATTGCAGGGGAACCGGCACCGAAGTGAGCCTGTTTCAAGGTCAATCTTTCGGCAATGCTTCCTTTGGGAGACTGAGGATGCGTCGGGAGACGGCTCCATGGATGGAGCCGAAGATTCTGATCCTGACAAGGGCTTCAGGGGGCTGGCCCTTGTCTACAGGGTTCCGTTGATATTTCCGATATTGATATTCTCCACCAACACTGACGGCGGCCGGCTCAGAGCAAAATCTACGGCCTCGGCAACTTCCGCAGCAGGCAGCATCTTATCCTTCGGCCATTCACCGGGGACAGCATCCCAGAGCGCGGTCTGTGTGGCCGATGGGTACACATTGATCACCCGAATCGACCGGCTGCGAAGTTCCTCGCGGATACTCTGGGAAAATCCCTCCAGCGCAAACTTACTCATGCAGTAACTGCTCCATTGCGGAAAACCCTGCCGGGCGGCAATAGAAAGAATATTGACTACCGCTCCGCCCGACGGCATCGACGGCAGGAGTTTTTGAGTCAAAAGGAAAGGTGCCGTCACATTGACCGCGAAAGTTTCCTCCCAGTCCGCCAGGGTAATCTGCTCCAACGGCTTGACCACCGTCATACCTGCGTTGTTGATAAGCACCTTCACCGGTTTGCCAGCAACCTCGCCCAGAATCTTTTCCACTCCGCCGACAGATTTCAAATCGGCAACGACACTCGTGGCCTTAGTGCCATTTTCTTCCACCTCGCGGCATACTTCCTTCAGGGCCACTTCATCGCGTCCGTTAAGAATAAGTTCGCGACCTGCTGCGGCCAGCTTGATCGCCATCGCCCGGCCCATGCCCCGGCTGGCGCCGGTTATCAGGTAAACGTCCACAGAACCTCCGTTTTGGTATTCCGGCTATTCGTCCTGGCGCAACGTGAAGCGGTTGTTGCGCGTTTCCCACAGGCGCACGCGGTGTAGCCGGTGCGGGATGACCTTTTCAAGCTTGTCACTAAGCAACCATATCATATTTTCACCGGTGCTCGGGCGGTCGGTAAAATCCGGTGTCTCTTTGTCGAGATGTTTGTAGTCCCAGTCGGCCAGGACGGCTGCCAACGCCCGGTTATCGTCGTCAAGATCACCCAGGGTTCCCGTCCGCTCGTCGATGGTCCCGGCCAGCGAAACCTCAACGTCGTACATGTGCCCATGCCCGAACGAGTTGTTGCACTTGCCGTACAACTGAAGGTTTTCGCTGTCGTCCACAGAGGCGCAGTGCAGGCGATGGGCAGCGGTGAAACTTTGGCGAAGTCCCGTCAGGGCCTGTCCCGAACGGCCGTACTCGACGAAGAAATTATCATTCTCATTAAGGCGCAGCCGGTCAAAGGGCAGCCTTCCCGAAAGCCGACCGGCAATATAACGGGCCAGGATTTCGGTGGTGATGGGCTGTCCTTTCAGCCCCGGCACGTCACTGTTGATATTGCGATGGTCGAACTCGCGGTGCAGTTCATCGAGCACGGGTTGAATTTCGACATCCGGCAATACCATCCCGTGCACCGGGTCAACCTCGCCACTCAGCGTTAAGCGCAGGCGGTAGTGATGACCGTGTCCGGCAAACGATGACGCGATACCGAATAGCTTTTGGTTCTCCTCCTCGGTCAGATGCGGCGAGAAGGTCCGCCGGGCGGCTGAAAAATCCAGGTGAATGTCGCGTTCCACGCGGCCGTCGGCATAGGCGGTGGCGGCGCTTGCCGGTGATTCGATCAGGTGACAGACAACCGGTCGGGCGGTCTGGTCGGTGAAGAGTTTGGCCGCATCTTTAAGTAGTTCGCGAGCTACATTCTCCGGTGTGGGAAGAATATCGTTAAACGGCGACGTGTCGGCGTTGAGGTATTTGTGGTCGTAACGGGCTTCCAGTAGCGGCAGAATGCGCTCCTTGATAGTCGTTACATTAATAAGCATGCCGTTGTCTTCATCAACTTCGCCCCGAAAAACAAAATAGGCGACGTAGTTGTGCCCGTGACCGTAGAGACCCTCGGACTTACGGCCGAAGAAATCGCGGTTTTCTTCCGGTGACCATCGCTTTAGATATAATCGATGGGAGGCGCTGAACTCAAATCGCTTGCTAACTGTCAGGAACATGGTTCCTCGCTGTTATTGGGCATTTGGGCAGGCGGTCGCCCTGCCAATGGGCAGTCTACTTAATCAGGCTGAAAAACTCCGCGCGCGTGGAATCATCTTCGTGAATCTCCCCCAGCACGCACGAGGTCGTCATCACCGAGTTCTGCTTCTCGACGCCGCGCATCATCATACACAGATGCTGCGCTTCGATTACCACCCCCACCCCAACGGCGTCTGTGTACTTCAAAATAGTGTCGGCAATCTGCTTGGTCAGGTTTTCCTGAATCTGGAGTCGGCACGCAAAGACATCGACAATGCGGGCAATCTTGGACAGGCCAATCACCTTGCCGTTGGGTATGTAGGCCACGTGGGCCTTGCCGATGAACGGCAGAAGGTGATGCTCACATATGGAATAAAGCTCGATATTCTTGACCAGGACCATTTCACTGGTATCGGATTCAAAGATGGCGTTATTGATAATCTTGTCGAGATCCTGATCGTAGCCTCGGGTTATAAAGCGAAAGGCGTTGGCAGCCCGTTTCGGGGTGTCCCTCAATCCATCACGCGTAATATCTTCTCCAATACCTTTAAGAATCCCGGCGAACAGTTCTTCCATTTTTATCCTTCCTATTCAGTCAAAAAGCTCTCCCGGCGTTCGGGCCGCGGAATTGAGAATATAACACAATCGACCGTGTTATCAAATCCTTATTGAAGCCGGCTCCGCGCAAGCCGTCGCTCGGCCAGGGCGCAGTATAGTACCGGAACAACGAAAACCGTAATAAGTGCCACCGACATTCCGCCAAACGAAGGAATCGCCATCGGCACCATGATATCCGCTCCCTTGCCGGTCGAGGTCAGTACCGGAATCAGCGCCAATATGGTTGAGGCAACCGTCATAAGAGCCGGGCGAATTCTCCTCTTACCCGCTTGCACCGTGGCCTCGCGAATATCCCGGACGGAACCCGGTTTGAGTTTGGTAAATGTCTGGTTCAAGTAGGTGGAAATAATCACCCCGTCGTCACTGGCAATACCAAACAACGCCAGGAATCCCACCCAGACCGCCACCGAAAGATTGAACTCCCTGATCTGAAACAGTTGGCGCATATCAACACCGAAAATGGAGAAATCCAGAAACCACGGTTGCCCGTATAGCCACAACATCAGGAAGCCGCCCGACCAGGCCACGAATATACCGGAAAACACCAGAAGCGTCGTGGGCACTGCCTTGAACTGGAAATAGAGAATCAGGAAAATAATCAGAAGCGCCAGCGGCAGCACCACCATCAGCTTCTTTTCCGACCGCACCTGGTTTTCGTAACTTCCGGCGAAACTGTAACTCACTCCGTCAGGCAGCGTGAACTCACCGGTCTTAATTTTCTCAGACAAAAATGTCTCGGCCGCTTCGACTACGTCCACCTCGGCATAGCCGGTCTTTTTGTCAAATATGACATACCCGGTAAGGAAAGTATCCTCGGCCTTGATAACCATTGGTCCGCGCGTGAACCTGATTTCCGACAACTCGCCCAGCGGCACCTGCGCCCCGGAAGGGGTAGGCACCAAAATACGCTGAAGTGACTCAATGGTGTTACGCAGTTCTCTTTGATAGCGCACCCGCACCGAGTACCGCTCGCGGCCCTCGACCGTGGTAGTAATGCTTTTGCCCCCCACGGCCACCTCGATTACATCCTGTACCCCACGAATATGCAGACCGTACCGGGCAATAGCTTCGCGGTCGATATCTATCTCAAGATACGGCTTGCCCACAATTCTGTCGGCGATCACTGTCGCAGGTTCAATCTGCGGCACTTGCTTAAGTAAGCTTTCGATTTGCAGGCCAACCTCTTCGATCGTGTTCAGGTCCGGCCCCTTGACTTTCACACCCATCGGCGCACGCATGCCGGACTGAAGCATCACCAGTCGGGTGGCGATAGGTTGCAGCTTGGGAGCCGAAGTTGTCCCGGTCAGTTTGCCGGCCTTCACGATTTCCTGCCAGATGTCATCCGGCGACTTGATATGCTCGCGCCATTGGCGGAATGGTTTGCCGCTGTTGTCTGCTACCAACTGACCCGCGCTGTCACGAATGAACTCACCGAGATCATTGTCGTAGGCAAACCTGACGGCGCGGCCGCCCTCGTCGACGATGTATTCCGGCTTGTAGTTTATGACTGTCTCGATCATCGATATCGGCGCCGGATCGAGAGGACTGTCGGCGCGGCCAATTTTCCCCACCGCTGACTCGATCTCCGGGATGGCATTAAAGGCTCTGTCCTGAAGCTGCAGCACGTCGAGTGCTTCGCCTATCGAGGCGTGCGGCATGGTGGTCGGCATGTACAGAAATGACCCTTCGTCAAGGTCCGGCATGAACTCCTTGCCCAGACCGGGGAAAGTATGATTCAACGATACATAAGGCGTGGTTGACCGCACCCAGGAGGGCATGAAACCCGCCAGCCGGTCGAATCCAAGCCAGATTGATACTCCGAGGAAAACCAGAAACACGGGAAGCGCCAGGAATGTCTTCTTATGATCGAGACACCAGCGAAGAATCGGCTCGTAGAACCGCATCAGCAAATGGAAGAAATACAGAATGCCGCCGAGTAAAACCGCCACGAAAACGAAATTGAATAACAGATTCGTCTCCAGGCCCAGCGGCCGCCAGTGCCCGGCCAGAAACACGCCGACCACCACTACCACCAGGTAATTGAACACTATCGGAGCTTTCTCGCGGTACTGTTGTGGGAGCCGGTCTTTCAAAAACATGTAAGCCGCTACGGCAAACAGTGCCAGCGATGTCAGCCACATGGACAACACGAGCAGAACAATCCCGACCACGACAAGCCCGACCGGGGTGAGTTTCTTAATGCGCGACAATGAAGGACGTTTCGAAAACAGCAGGTGTGCAAACGGCGGGATTATCGCCAGCGCCACAACTACCGAGGCCAACAGGGCAAAAGTCTTTGTGTAGGCCAGCGGTTTGAACAGCTTGCCTTCGGCCCCATCCATGGTGAACACCGGCAAAAACGATATCACCGTGGTTGCGATAGCCGTCATCACCGCGCTGCCGACCTCCGTGGCCGCTGTGTGGATCGTTGTCAGCAGCGAGGTTCCGGGCGGAGCTTTGGCCATATGCCGCAATGTGTTCTCGCTGACGACAATGCCCATATCGACAATGGTTCCGATAGCAATCGCAATCCCCGACAGCGCCACGATATTGGCATCAACGTTGAACATTTTCATGGCGATAAACACGATCAGCACCGTCACCGGAAGCATCCCGGATATCAACAGCGAACTGCGGAAATGCGCAACCATGATAATGATCACGATGATGGTCACCAGAATCTCATCGACGAGGGCGGTGTTCAGCGTACCCAGCGTTTCATAAATCAGACCGGTGCGATCATAGAACGGCACTATCGTCACCTGTGACTCGGTGCCATCGGCCAGTTTCTTCCGCGGAAGTCCGGGAGCGATTTCAGCAATCTTCTTTTTGACATTCTTGATAGTGTTGAGCGGATTCTCACCGTGCCGCACCACTACCACGCCGCCGACCGCCTCCGCCCCGCCTTTGTCAAGCGCACCCCGGCGCAAGGCTGGTCCCATTGCCACCGTAGCGACATCTTTAACGCGCACCGGAACATTGTTCACTTCCCGCACGACGGCGCTTTCAATATCCTCGATACTCTTAATCAGACCCAGACCGCGAATCACATACTCGGCCCGGTTTATTTCGATTGTTCTGGCACCGACATCGACATTCGACATCTTCACGGCATTGTACAAGTCGCCCAAAGCGATCCCGTACGCCTGAAGAGCATCCGGGTTGGCATCGATCTGGTACTCCTGCACGAATCCGCCTATCGACGCCACCTCGGCCACGCCATCGGCCGAGGTCAGAGCATATCGCACCGTCCAGTCCTGAATCGAACGCAGTTCATGAAGGTCCCATCCCCCGGTTACGTTGCCGTCGGCGTCCCGGCCCTCCAGCGTGTACCAGAAGACCTGCCCCAGGGCGGTAGCGTCCGGTCCCAGCGAGGGCTGCACACCTTCGGGAAGGCTTCCCCTGGGCAAAGAATTGAGTTTTTCCACCAGGCGCGAGCGCGACCAGTAGAAGTCTATGTCATCCTTGAAAATCACATAGATGGTGGAGAAGCCGAAATAGGAAAAGCTCCGTACCGTCCTCACCCCCGGCGTTCCCAACAGCGCCACCGTGAGCGGATACGTGATCTGGTCCTCGACATCCTGGGGCGACCGACCCATCCACTCGGTAAAGATTATCTGCTGGTTCTCGCCGATATCGGGGATAGCATCCACCGCCACCGGATCGCGCGGCAGTCCGCCGAGATTCCAGTCAAACGGCGCGACCATGACGCCCCAGGCAATGAGCGCCACCAGTACGAGCCCGACAACGAGCTTGTTGTCCAGGCAGTAGCCAATGGCGATGTCAAGGAGCGAACGCCTGTTTTTTGTCGCCTCTGGCACTTTAGTTGTCTTTCTCATTGTTGATAGTCGGCAAAGTATCCTTGATCACGCCGCACCGGAGCATGCTCGCGCCATAGAACGAATTGTAAACGGTGTCCACCGTCTGCAGCCAGAAAGCGCCCTTATGATCGCGTGCCATCGGGCAAAAGGTCAGAAAGTAATCTCGGTCGGCGGTATGGCTGAAAGTTGTCTCAAGATCGATTATTGCTTTTGACACGTGAAAGAAGGCATCCCTCACACCGATGATATCGTCCGCTTTGCCGCCATTGGCGGCCGATTC
>JAUXCD010000218.1 GCA_030619085.1 Candidatus Zixiibacteriota bacterium | reverse complement strand
TGGGGTCGTAATCGATTGTGATTTCCATGCCGGCGGTAATACCGGAATCGACCCTGATGCCGGGGCCAATCGGCTCGCTGTAATGCAGAATGGGGCCGGTCGACGGCAAAAAGCCGTTCTCGCCATCCTCGGCGTAAATACGGCACTCAATGGCATGTCCGCGCTGGCTCAGGTGAAACAGTGACTCCGAGAGCTTCTCTCCGGCGGCGATACGAATCTGCTCCACCACCAGGTCCACCCCTACGACCATCTCGGTGATGGGGTGCTCCACCTGTACACGGGTATTCATCTCCAGGAAGTAATAATGCCCGGTATCGTCGAGCAGGAATTCAACCGTTCCGGCATTGGTGTAGTCAGCAGCCTGGGCTACTTTGACGGCGTCCTCGCCCATTTTTTGGCGCAAAGCGTCGTCGAGCGCCACCGACGGCGTTTCCTCGATAATCTTCTGGTGTCGCCGCTGGATGGAACATTCCCGCTCGAACAGATGAACGGTGTTGCCGTGATGATCGGCCAGCACCTGAAACTCGACATGGCGCGGA
The DNA here is from genome assembly GCA_030619085.1 of Candidatus Zixiibacteriota bacterium. GTDB lineage: Bacteria > Zixibacteria > MSB-5A5 > GN15 > FEB-12 > JAUXCD01. The sequence goes on along the minus strand of JAUXCD010000218.1, from coordinate 3,844 downwards.
TTGACGATATACTTTTCGAGGTAAACGGTGTCATCATTGAAGGCGTTGAGCGCTTCGCGTCGGGCGGCATCGAGCGATGACTCCAGATCTTCGGGGCCGTTGACAACGCGCATACCCTTGCCACCGCCACCGGCCGCCGCTTTCACCATAACCGGGTAGCCGGCCTCATCGGCCGCCTTGATGAAATCACTCATGTCGCCACCGGTCCCTTTCATGCCTGGAATCAACGGCACGTTAACCTCGGACATTTTGATGCGCGACTCCACCTTGTTCCCCAGAAGTTGAATAGCATCGGGTGACGGACCTATAAACGTCAACCCTGCTTCGGCGCAGCGGGAGGCAAACGTCGGGTTCTCGGCCAAAAAGCCGTAGCCCGGGTGAATGGCATCGCAACCGGCCTGTTTGGCGGCGTCGATTATTTTCTCTATGTCCAGGTACGATTCGCGAGGCGGCGGCGGACCAATATGCACGGCCTCATCGGCCATCAGGCGATGCTTGCTGCCAACGTCGGCGTCGGAATAGACGGCGACCGAGGGAATCCCCAGCACTCGGCAGGCGTTGATTACCCGGACGGCTATTTCGGATCGATTGGCGACGAGTATCTTATTAAAAAGCTGTTTCATACTGATATATTTCCATAGTTGACGGCTACTCAACCCAGTTTGGTTTGCGTTTGTTCAAAAAGGCGTCCATCCCCTCCTGACCCTCGTCAGAAATACGCAGGGACGCAATCATCTCGGCCGTGTACGGCCTGAACTGCTCGGGCGTCATCGCCGGCACCTCGCTGACGAGTTTTTTGGCCATAGCCACCGCCTCGGGACCGGACGAGAGAATCATATTCACAAGTCCGTTGACTTCATCGTCAAGCTGATCATCATCGACAACTTTGTTTACCAGGCCGACCTCTAAGGCGCGGTCGGCGTTCATGCGTTCGCCGGTGATGAACAGTTCACGCGCCCTGCCCTCGCCCATTTTCCTGATGACGTACGGTCCGATACAGGCCGGAACAACGCCGATCTTCACCTCGGAGAACGAGAACTTCGCCGACCGAGCGGCGATGGCGATATCGCACAAGGCCACAAACCCGGTGCCACCACCGATGGCCGCGCCGTTGATTCGTCCCACCACCGGCCTTTTACAGGTGTAAATCTGGTAGAACAAATCCGCCAGCGAATTGGACTCGGCCAGGTTCTCCTCGAACGACTGAGTGATCACCGAACGCATCCAGTTGAGATCGGCCCCGGCGCAGAATGATTTTCCTTTGCCGGTGAGCAGAACAACCCGCAGGTCGTCATCGGCGCTTATCACGCGAAAGACGTCGGCCATTTCGTTGATGACGGTGGAGTTGAAGGCGTTGTGGATTTCAGGCCGGTTGAAACTGAGGTGTCCGACCCGGCCGCGCTTCTCGTAATGTATCGTAGTGTATTCCATTTTGCTCCCTGTGAGCCTTACATTCTGAAGATGCCGTATTTCTGGTCAGGAATCTCCGCATTGAGCGACATCGCGATGCCCAGCGCCAGCGCCTGCCTGGTTTCGGTCATACCGACCATGCCGTCATCCCACAGACGAGCGCCGCTATAGTAGGGTGTGGACTCGGATTCGTATTTCTCGATTATTGGCTGGCGGATAGCTTTGATCTCGTCTTCGGATAGCTGGCGTCCTTCACCTTCAAGCTGCTTGATCTTCACCGCCGCCAGAACATCGGCGGCCTGCTCGCCGCCCATGACACAAATCTTGGAGTTGGGCCACATCCACAAGAGTCTCGGAAAATAACCCCGGCCGCACATAGCGTAGTTGCCGGCCCCGTAGGAACCACCCACTACGACCGTGAATTTCGGCACGTCGGCATTGGCCACGGCATGCACCAGTTTGGCGCCGTCACGAGCTATGCCGCCCGCCTCGTACTGGCGGCCGACAATGAAGCCGGAGATGTTCTGCAGGAAGATGAGCGGTATCTTGCGCTCGGTGCACAGTTCGATAAAGTGCGCGCCCTTGAGCGATGACTCCGAGAACAGCACGCCGTTGTTGCCGATTATCCCCACCGGGTAGCCCATGATTCGGGCGAAGCCGGTCACGAGAGTGGCGCCGTAAAGTTCTTTGAACTCATGAAAGCGCGAGCCATCGGCCACGCGCGCAATGATTTCCCGCACGTCGTATGGTTTGCGCGGATCGTGCGACACCACGCCGTAGAGTTCTTCCGGGTCGTAGTATGGATCTTCCGGTTCGCTGTAGTCGAGCTGGAATTTCGGAGTGCGATTCAAGTTCTCAACGATATTGCGACAAATCTGTATGCAGTGTTCATCGTTCTGGGCATAATGGTCACTGACGCCCGACGTACGGCAGTGAACGTCGGCGCCGCCCAAATCCTCGGCGCTGACCACCTCGCCGGTAGCTGCCTTGACCAGCGGCGGGCCGCCGATAAAAATCGTGCCCTGTTTGCGCACGATGATAGTTTCGTCGGACATGGCCGGAAGGTACGCGCCCCCGGCGGTGCAGGACCCCATCACGGCCGATATCTGCGGAATACCCATCGCGGACATCCGGGCCTGGTTGTAAAAGATGCGTCCAAAATGGTCCTTGTCGGGGAAAGTGCCGGACTGCAGCGGCAGGAAAATGCCCCCGGAGTCAACCAGGTAGACGCACGGCAAGTTGTTCTTTTCGGCAATCGCCTGGGCGCGGGCGTGCTTGAGAATGGTCATCGGATAATAGGTGCCGCCCTTGACGGTGGCGTCGTTGACCACGACCATTACTTCGCGGCCGTGGACGACGCCGATACCCGTGATCATTCCCGCTGCCGGTGCCGCATTGTCATACATGTCGTAGGCGGCAAGAGAACTCAATTCCAGAAACGGCGTGTCGCGGTCAAGGAGTTTGGCCAGTCGCTCTCGCGGAAGCAGTTTGCCCCGGTCAGTGTGCCGCTTGCGCGACTTTTCGGGACCGCCCAGCTTTACTTTTTCGAGTCGCTCCTTGAATTCGACGTGTAACGCTTTGTTTCTCTCGATATTCTCTTTGTAAATCGCTGATTTGGTGTCAACCTTTGATTCCAAGCGAAACATGTTTATTTCTTCCCCGATACGGTTTTAAGAAGTGACGACGGTACTCGGACGACCATCTGCAAGAGAGCCTGAGCCAAGGTTTTACCCTGCGGGTCGATCACGAGTGATTTCGTGCCGCCGCCGCCCAGAGTCTCTTCCAGCAGAAAATTGAGCCCGTGCAAATTATCCAGTTCAAAACGGGTTACCTCGCCCAGCGTGATCCCCGCGAAGAATTTCTTCACCCTGTCGGTGGTCAGGTAATCGACCAGCCAGTCATAGACCTCCGGCGAGCGCGCCAGCACGCCGATATTGCAGGTGTCCCCCTTGTCCCCGCTGCGGGCGTAACAGATTTCCTGAAGCCGGACCTGCTGCGGTTTGCCGGTCGGTTTCTTGCGCGCCGGGCGGGTCGGCTTTTTGTCAAACGCCTCGGTCTGAGTCGAGCGCACCCTGATAGGGAATGATATCTCGTGGAAGTCCTCGTCACCGGATGTATCCATCACCAGCACCTTGGCTTTGACGCGACTGCGATGCATCAGGGCCGGCCAGTAGGCGATAACCTGTGACGGACGTGGTCTGCCGCCGGTGGTAACGGCCATCCCCGCCGGACCGGACAGAATCAGCGTCGAAAGGGCTTTGCCGAAATCCCTGACCTTGTTGATGTCTTTGTCCCTCACGCCAAAGCGCAATAGAATCTCGTTCGTTTCGCAGCGCGAGAGCTGCTCCGGCCAGATGGACCCGGACCCAATCATGCTCGTGTCCGTGGCTTCGTATTTATGCTTGAGTTTCTTCCAGAGAATATCCGCGATCAT
>JAUXCD010000200.1 GCA_030619085.1 Candidatus Zixiibacteriota bacterium | reverse complement strand
TCACCGGCGAGATGGTTCTTTATCGCGACGGTGTGGAGGTCGACCGGGCAACGGCGGCCATCGCCGACCGTGAGGTAACCGATGATCATCTTTACTTAGGCGCCTTTGCAGCATCCAGCCCGTGGCACGGCGCGATGGATGAGGTGCGCATTTATGACTATGTGCTCTCAGCCGGACAGGTCCTGGCCCTGTATAACAGCGGCGACACCATCCATCACGAAGAAACCACCGTCCTCGACGAATGGCGGGCGGAGGTGACACCTTTTTCAGGTTTGGAAGTGGGACCAACTGAGACGTCCAATACTCTGCTGGTAGGCTACGTCAACCAGCCTCCGGAGCTTGCCACCATTACCGAGCAGTCGGTCGATGTCGCCCGTTATCTGAGTTTTGCGGTGACGGCCACGGAGGGTGATCCCCAGGATCCGCCTGCTCTGGGCGCGTTTTCACCGCCGCTCGGAGTGCAGTTTACTGACTATGGCAATGGTAGTGGTCTGTTTGAGTGGACACCCGGTTATGACCAGTTTGGCGAATACTCGGTCACCATCTGGGCCCAGGATGACTCTCTGGCCTACGATTCACAGGCCGTGCTTATAACCGTTTATCGCGACAGCATTCCCCCGGCTGTAACGCAGTGGGCACCGGCCAACGACAGCATTACCACTAACGGCTTTATGGAATTGAATTTCGATTTCTCCGATGAGAACCCGATGACGGTAAAGCTGTTCGGCGGTTCACAGCCCGACCCGACCCGGTTGTTGCTCGTTCAGGAGGGAGTTCCCAGCAACGCGGTTGATTATCTCTGGCAATGTCCCGTCTTAACCTGTGAAGAGGGTGTTACCGGTGGAATATGGTGCCTCGACGCGGGGAGTGGAACCGTGGCCGCCGACCTTAGCTCCAATGCCAACAATGGTTCGTTGTACGGTGGTTGCCAGTGGAGTGCCGACGGTCATCATGGCTATGCCATCGAGTTTGACGGTGCTGACGACTATGTAGAGATTCCCGATGCACCCAGCCTGGATATTGATCCTGCCACGGGGGCCCTGACTCTTGAGGCATGGGTGTACCCGTATGCCGCTGGCGACGGTGTCATGCGGAGCATCGTCGCCAAGCGGGCATTCGCTCGAGCGCGCACGGTGAATTATGAATTGATGCTGAATTTCAACCGAAAGTTGATCTATTCCGAAGGCGAGGGCTCTTCGTGGATATGGTTAAGTGACGTGACAGTGCCGGCCGACGAATGGTCGTATGTCGCTTTCACACTCGATGCTATCGGGCGTGTAGGCTATTTCTACCTGAATGGAGTCCTGGCCGACAGCATCTCCGACCTTGACATCGGTCCATCGCATAACGGACCGTTGTTCATCGGCGCCGCCGGAGCAGCCTCGGAGCCGTTCATGGGGATGATCGATGACGTCACTGTTACCAGGCGGGCACTCAGTTCGCAAGAACTTTCCCTCCGAGAACATTTGACCCACGGCTTGTACTACTGGCGCGTCGAGGCCGAGGATGCCTCCGGTAACAGCAGCATGTCACCGATATCCACCTTTAGTGTCTATTCACCGGAAACGGTGCTGCCGGCAACGATATTCCCGGTCGACGCTCCGGGCACGGCCCTCTATGAGATGATTCCCACTTTCACCTGGTCGGAGTGGATCGGGCCGGCACCTTATGACACCATATATTATCGCATACATCTTGGACTCGACCGCGCGTTTGGCTTTGAGGCGGTCTTTGACTCTCTTATGGTAACGGAACTTACATGGGTGGATTCGCTGGAGTTTGCCAAACAGTACTGGTGGAAGGTGGATGGTTGGGCGGAAACCGACACCGGATTGATGTCGACAACATCGGCCGTGGATAGTTTCTGGACCTGGGCACTCGGCGATCTCAACACCGATCACAGTGTCGATGTCTCCGACCTGACGCAAATGGTATCGTTTATGTTTGCAGGTGGCGAACCCTTGTCACCGCCGTTTATCGGGGACACCGATGGCAGCTGTACTGTGGATATTTCCGATCTGACCTTCATGGTAGCGTACTTTTTCCAGGGAGGTCCGGCTCCGAAAATCGGATGCGAATAACGCTGAGGTGAGCAGCCTCGGCGAGGTAACATAAACGCTCTGTGACAGGAACACAGGGTATAAAGAAAACCCGGTCAGACATAAGGTCTGGCCGGGGTTTTTATTATGCGGACAAATTTTGCTGCCAAATACTACTTAAGCAGCAGCATTTTACGGGTCTTCACGAAATCACCCGCCTTGATTCGGTAGAGATAGACGCCGCTGGCCTTGTCGCCGGCATTCCATTCGACCGAATGCACTCCGGCATCAAAGTGACCGTCGGCGACTCTCGTCACTTCCTGTCCGAGGATGTTATAAATCGAGATCACAATATCGGACAAGACCGATAGACTAAAGGGGTTGCATTTCTGCAATCCATGTTGTATCTTAAAGCCATGACTAAAGGTCACAATGCGACTGACATAATTCTGAATTCCATCGCCGATGGGGTCTTCACGGTGGATCCCGACTGGAAAATCACTTCTTTTAACAGAGCTGCCGAGGAGATCACAGGCATTCCGGCAGAAGAGGCGATCGGCCAGCGCTGCTGCGATGTTTTCCATGCTTCGATTTGCGAGACAAGCTGCGCCCTGAGAGAGACGTTACAGTCAGGGCAACCGGTAGTCAATCGGGCCATCTATATTGTCGATGCCGATGGTGACCGGGTTCCGGTGAGCATTTCAAGTGCGGTCCTCAAAGACAAGGATGGCCAGGTGATCGGCGGAGTGGAGACATTCCGGGACCTGAGCGCCATCGAGGAACTTCGTAGAGAACTTCAACAGAAGTACTCCTTCCACGATATCATCAGCAAGAACAGCGAGATGCTGAAGGCATTCGGTATTCTGCCGGCAATTGCCGAAAGTGACAGTACTGTCCTCATTGAGGGCGAGAGCGGAACCGGCAAGGAGTTAGTAGCTCGAGCCATTCACAGCCTTTCCTCGCGCAAGGAGCAGCCAATGATTGCTGTCAATTGCGGTGCCCTTCCCGATAACCTGCTGGAATCGGAGCTATTTGGCTATAAGGCAGGGGCTTTCACCGATGCGCGCAAGGACAAGCCGGGACGGTTCGCGCGAGCCGAGGGTGGAACCATATTTCTCGATGAAATTGCCGACGTCTCACCAGCCCTTCAGGCGCGGCTGCTTCGCGTCATCCAGGAACGCACCTACGAGCCGTTGGGTGCAAATGACCCGGTCAAGGCCAATGTGCGCGTGATTGCGGCCTCTAACCGAAACCTGGAAAAGCTGGTGAAGGCGGGTAAGTTTCGCGAAGATCTGTATTACCGAGTCAATGTAATTCGTGTCAAGTTGCCGCCGCTTCGTGACAGAAAAGAGGACATCCCCCTTCTCATAAATCATTTTATCCGTCGTTTCAGCAAACTGAAAAAGAAACTCGTATCCGATATTTCTCCCGATGCCCTCGCGATTTTGATGGGGCACGACTTCCCCGGAAACATCAGGGAACTGGAGAACGTTATCGAGCACGCCACGGTGCTCTGTCGAGACACCGTCATCAACGTGAACGACCTGCCGGAGAATCTCCGTCCCGATGAAAGGCACGAAGTACCGCATTCCGCATCCCTGGAGGATCTAGAGGTCGTTTACATTACCGAGGCTCTGCGTCGCAATAACTGGAACCGCATGAAGACGGCGGCCGAACTGGGTATGCACAAGACCACCTTGTGGCGTAAAATGAACAAGCTCGGCATCACACCACCCGAATAATGCGTACTGCAATAACGCAACCATTGTCCTTTCCGATGGTTGCGTTATTGCACTCTTACCCCTCAGTATCTCTTTTTTTGATTACACCAACGCAATTGTAACTAATTGAATGACAATGTTATAGCGGAAATCTACGGGCGTTGGCCTGAATCCGGCACACTTGATGCTTATGTATATGCTTGATTATGAAGATTGCAGTTCCGATATGGGATGGGCGGGTATCACCCGTCATGGACACGGCTCTTCGCCTGGTTGTTGCCGAGTCGGTCAACGGGCAGGAAATGTCCAGAGCGATGGTAGATATTCCCCATGCGGGCATCGCGCAGCGGGCGGGATTTATTTCTGGCCTGGGAATCGATGTCCTGATTTGTGGCGCCATATCCCACCCCTTCGAACGATTGCTCGCCGCTTCGGGAGTGAAAGTTAATCCTTGGATGGGGGGGAATGTCGACGAGATCATCACTGCCCATATGAACGGTAATCTCCAAAAGAGTCGTTTCTTTTTGCCCGGTTGCGGACGTGGCCGTGGCCGGCGGCGTCACTTGTCTTCAACAGCAGGACGACCGCGCCGCCGAGGTCGTTTCAATACGTTTGAGGAGGATTCATGAGAATAGCAGTCTCATCGGAAGGTCAGGACCTTTCTGCGATGGTGGACCCCAGGTTCGGTCGTGCGAAGAACTTCATTGTTTACGACACAGAGACGGAGAGTTTTGAAGTTGTCAGCAATGACCAGAATCTGAATGCCGCCCAGGGGGCCGGAATTCAATCGGCCCAAAATGTTGCCCAGAAGAAGGTAGACCTCGTTGTCAGTGGAAATCTTGGCCCGAAGGCCTTTCAGGTGCTCTCAATGGCCGGTATCAAATCGGCGTTATGGTCGGAGGGCACGGTAAAGGAGGCTATTGAGTTGGCCAGGAATAATAAGCTCAAGTTGAGCGACGCCGCCAATGTGGGTGGGCATTGGATGTAGCGGTTAATTCTCTTTGTTGAGAGAGGTGGTGTTTATGCCTGCTAAAAATGACAGGAGTACAGGCGGTCCCGGTGGTGGCGGTCTCCGTCGCCGTGTGAGAGGTATGTATAGCGGCAAGACCGGAAAAACGATCGGTCTGGCTTCAATTGCTGCTCCGATC
>JAUXCD010000089.1 GCA_030619085.1 Candidatus Zixiibacteriota bacterium | reverse complement strand
TTTTATCAGTCTTTACAGGCATAAATTCAATTTAGCCCCTAAATGGATAATTGCAAAGGCCTTTTTTGCGTACGGCAAAGCCGGCTCAGGCACAAAAAAAACCGCCGGGTCTGAGAAAACCCGACGGTTTGCAACGAATAATAAGTGGAAGGAAACTTAGATTTCTACTTTGACCGCCTTGACCAGCACCAGTCCGCCACTGCGCGGATCGGTGTCGGTGATAGTAATCGTGGCGCTGCTTCCGGCGGAGTTGGGAGCCGTCCAGATGAAGCCACCGGCCTCACCGTAGGAGTTGGTCTCCTGACTGCCCGTTCCAGGGGTGATAACACCGTCAGAGACGGTCATCACCAGGGTATGATCACCGAGCGGGTTACCGAAGCGGTCTGCAACCACCGCACTGATATTGACTACTTCCAGCGGAGCGGCGGTCGTCTGAACATCGATAGACGAATTGCCCTTGTAGGCCACACCGGTAGTCAGGGTGACATTCACCGTCGTACTGGCCGAACCTTCTTCCGCATAGTAAGTGACCTGGTCGATAACGCCGATACCGTCGTCATTGCCACCGGGGGTGGATTTATCCATTTGCAGGGTCGAGGACGTGACAGGGACGAGCGTGGTAGCAACACCGCAACCGTTGGCCAGGGTACCGCCCGCCACACTGAGGTAAGTGGCCGCGGCCTTGAACTTGGTACCATCGATAACCGGGTTGCCGTTGAGGTCAAAGCCGTCAATTCTCACCAGCTCTTCCTCAAGGCCATCGGCAACCATGCTGGCCGGCATACCGGTAACGACCAGAGTCGCCAGCATATGAGTATTGTAGAACATCGACGCGCCGGAGACAGTGCCGCCTGAGGTTTCGGCCATGATAATTACCTGGCCGTCGGCGGTGGGCACGTTATTGCCGGCGATCCACTTGGTGTGGGCGATACCTTCGTGATCCTGGGTCCGCAACTCGTGGGACTTCATCGTACCTTCATCGGTGCTGAAATAAACCACCGTGGAATCGTTGACCGGGTTGAGGTATATATCGGAAACCACGGCTGTGATTCCGACCATATCCCCCACGTTATCCCAATAATCGATATTGCAGTATTCCGAGCCGACCACGATATAGGCCGGAGGACCGGCGGATACCAAAATCTGGGTGGCGTTAGACAGCACCGTATCGATATAGGCGCGAATCCGAATCGTTCCCGAGACCGTGCCGGAATGAATGGTGGCTGTGGCCACACCCTGGCTGTTGGTGGTGGCAACATAGGGGCCGTAGCCGACATTGCCAAGATGCTCACCGCCGCCGGGACCGTCGGTGATGATAAAGTTAATCGTCAGACCTTCCGGAACCGGGTTGCCGTTGATATCATAGCCGGTGGCGCGCAGCAGGCCGGATTCGATACCGCCCGTCTGCTTCACCGACAACTGCATGGAGTCGGAAGCCAGATAAATGGAATTGACGGAAGCGTTGGGCGAGAGCTGCAGCGATGTTTCCGCGCTGCCGCTGATGCCGCCGTCATCGACAGTAGCCTTGATATAGACTGTCTGGGCGTCATTGCCGGAGACAAAATTGACCGAGGCCAGACCGTTGCCGCCTGATGTAAAGGCGGTGGACGGGATCAGGCCGATAGCGTCCCACTGGCCGTTGGCGTTGGCATCGTACACGAGCGAGTCGATGCCGGTCGACCAGTAGCCGTTGCCGTCAATGTCCACGAATTTTTCGCCTGCCGTCAGCTTGACGACGGTCGAATCCGGAGCCGGCTGGCTCATGGCGTCGCGAACGGTGATACTGATACGGGAGGTGTCGGCGCCGTTGGCCAAAAGCAACGACGGCGTGACGGAGAGGCTGATAGTGCCGGCCTCTTCGTCGGTAACCTCGACGACACTAATACCGGTAGATTTCTGAAGCGAGCTGCCATTCACCATCACGGTGACTGTGGCCGCTCCGGTGGTAACCGCTGTGAAGACCGAGGCAGCAACACCATCGGCATCGGTGGTGTCCACCGAGGGTGAGAAGTAACCGGCGTCGGACGGTGCGACGCTGAAGCTTACCACCTGATTCGGAACGGGGGACGCGTTGTCCTCAACTGAGGCCTCGACCACCACGGTCGCGCCTTTCGACACCGACGAAGGGCTGGCGGTGACATTGAGGACGGTTGAACTGGACACGTCATCCGACACACTTTTGGAACTGCACCCGACAAAGAAAGCGACCATGACCAGAAGCATCAAAGATGCAGCCATCCATTGAAACTGGGAGTTACGCCTGTACATAATTTCTCCTGAGATTGTATTTAGATTCCACTTTATTTACCCATACCTTGAGAAGGGTCCTTTATCAATATATCGGCTTGTTTTGCAAATGATTTAGAGACAAAAAAGACTCCCCCGGTATTGAACCTGGGGAGTCTCTTTTGACACATATCTTGAAGGAATTACCCCTCCATCGCGAGACCTTCCTCGACAATGGTGGGGGTGACGAAAATGACCAGGTCTCTGGTCTCATTCCGCTTATTGGTGTACTTAAACAGCATTCCCAGAATCGGGATATCTTTCAGGAACGGGACACCGATCTCTGACTCGACCTCGTCCTGGGTAGTCAGACCACCGATAACGGCGGTTTGGCCGTTTGAGACGATGACATGGGTCTCGGCATTGGAGGTGTTAATGATAACGCCGTTGGGGTCAAACTGGTAGGTTGACCGTTCCGGCATCAGGTGCATGAGAATCTGGTTTTCCGCCGTAATATGAGGGGTCACTCTCAGAATAGTACCGACCTCTTCAAAAATGATAACCACGTTACCGGACTCGTCAAACTGCTTGATCGGTATCTTCTGGCCCATCTGAATCCTGGCTTCTTTGTTATCAATAGTGGTGATTTCCGGATGAGCAATCACCTTACCCTTGCCGGAGTTCACAATTGATTTAACGACCGCGTCCACCGTCCAGCCGGCCTGCATGGCCATGATCCGGTATGCACCAGCATAATCGCTCACCCGGTCGGTAACCTCGGCCGACTGCGGATAGGAACGCCCTGACTCGGTTGTATAGGTGCCTTCCGCCCCCCAGCTGATGCCGAGTTCCTGAAGGTCCTCGGTAAAAATCTCCAGCAACTGGGTCGAGATTTTGATCTGGCGTGCCGGTCTGTCCAGTTCCGCGATATACTTCAGAACCACCGGTATATTGCTCGGGACTTCCTGAAGAACGATGGAATTGGACCGGTCGTCACTCATTACCTGACCGCGATCGGTCATGAGCGTTTTCACCGCCTTGACGATGTCGCCGGAGGTGGAATTGGAGATCCGGACGATTTTGGTTTCCAGTTCAACCAGATCACGCTGTTCCTTTTTGTGCTTCTCATTCTGGGTTACCTCTTTGCGGTATTCCTCGGCCGGCAAAACCCGGAGGTAGCCATCAGATTCATCGACCACCGCCAGACCGTAGGTTCTACCGATAATGTCCATGGCGGTGCGCCACAGGATATCGTTGAGCTTAATGGTGACGGTGCCCTTGACATTGGGGGCCACCACGACGTTGACGCCGCCGTAGTCAGCCAGGAAGGTTAGTACCGACTGGATATCGGCAGACTGGAACTGCAGATTTTTGATCGGCTGCCCGGGATCCGGTGCCTCATCTTGGGCGATCACGGAAGTCAGAAACACCAATGCCAGGGCAAATATGCCTAACATTAGCAGGGTTTTGTTCCAACGCTTCGGACTCATAGCTATTACCTTCCTTTCACTAATTCTCTTCGAGATTAAGGGCTATTGTACGACTCCAGCCATACTCAAAAATCTGGAAATAGACCCGGTTGCTTTCAACGCGAAGCACGTAGCCCTTTCGTACCTTGTCACCTGACTTCAAAATATATCCATAACCGGATTTATCTTCGAATAACGCGCGGTTGTCGCTATCGGCGGATTCGATGACGCCGACCAGCTTAAGCCCTTCCACATTGGGCACTAATCTTTCGACAACGCTGTTGTTCACCCGTGTGTCGTTCACCAGCGTCTCAAACGGGTCGCGGGTGGACCTGGATTTGTACTTAATCACCAAGCGCTTGGGGAATTCCGCAACCATCGTGCCTTTGATTTTCCTGGACGAGGCCGAGCGACGGAAACGCGAGGTGGTCGACTTGGATTCCTTCTTGGGCTTGGACGCCACTGTGGTCGTCACGGTCTTCTTGGCGGCCGGTTTCTTCTCCTGCTTCACTGTTTGGGCAGGCGCCGGTTTGTGCGCCGGGGTGGTCTTGGGGCTGCTTTCGGCCTTGGCCATCACCGGTTTCTTGGCGACTTCGGGCTTAACGGCCGGATTGCTTCTCTTTATAGAAGGCTTCGGCTCAGTTTTGACCGGAGCGGTCTTGGGGGCGGAAGCAGCCGGCTTGGAAACAACGGCCGGTTCCTTCTTAACCTCAAGTTTGGCTTTGCTGACGGCGTCCTTAGAGGCGACATCAGCCTTGGCGACCAGCTTCACCTGAGTGGGCGCGGCGGAAGCAAATAGTTCAGGATCATAGTAAGGACCGTAAGTGTTTCTGGAATCGTACGGCACTTTCGCGCGCTTCACGTCGGTAGTCGCTGCGGATTTCACCTCGGCCGGGCTGGATGTGCGCCTGACAACCTTTTCAGGGGCGGAGGCCAGAGATACCTGGCGGTCTTTCTCTATAGACTGATTTAGTGCGCCTGCAGTTTTGGCCTTCGTGGCCGGAGTTTTCTCGGGCGCGGGTGTTTTCGGCGTGTCAGAAACCGTGGCCAGTTTTGGAGCCTCCATCTTCTCGGCCTTCATCGCTTCAACCACCGACCGGCTTGACCAGGCGGTGAACGGCTGATAGGATTTATCAGGGAAAGTCACGCTGATAGTCCGCTTGTCGGAGTTGATACTGTAGAAAGTTTCCTTCTTCATATCAAAGACGAGGCGGACAATCTTCTCCGGTCTGATGGAGAACTGGCTGGTTCTCAGCTTCTCAATCGAGCATTCGGGCAACCGCATGAAATTTTTCGCGCCCAACTCGTGAGTGGCTGACAGTACATCCACGATCACACGGAACGGTTTGCCGTCCTTGGCTTCCTCGGTCTGGTGGGTGAAGCGGATGGTACCGTCAACATGGATATTCGCGACGGTGGAACCGTTCACGTAGCTGAATTCGACATTGGTGACCTCAGCGGCAAAACTCTGAACACCCATGCAGGCGGCAATAACCAGTATCACATATAGTATTTTATTTTTCATGCTCTTGCACTCCTAAAGGACCAGTTCTTTAAGCCGTTCGTCTTCTTTAACGAAGTATGTTGACAGGGTGAAGGTGGCGTTCATAGTCTCTTCCTGCCGAAGGTTGTCGATTTTCTTTTCCTTGTCATCCTGGGAAGCGGAAATCGCGATATTCATCGCCTTGATCTTCATCTGGGAAACATTCGTGATAAACGGGAAGTTGGCCACGTAACTGACGAAGCGCCCGAAATCGTGATAACGACCGGACATTTCAATCTCGAACGAAGCTATGTTGTAAAACTCTTCCGCCGTCAGATTGAGCGGCTTCACTTTCGTTATCTTGGTGCCGGTCAGCGACGAAGCCATGTGCAACTGCACCAGAAAGGACGGTATCTGTTTGAACTCCGGAAGGAGCGCTTCGATCTCGTGATAACGGTTCACGAGTTCCTTATACTCCACCTTGAGGGATTCCAGAGACTTGGCTTTCATTTCTACGTTTCGCAGATTGGTGGTAATCGTCTCGAACTCCTGGCTTCTCAAATCTATTTCGTTAGCGTAGCTTGAATAGAGTCGGGAGTACCAGAAGAAGACCACGATGAAGAATGCCAGTATGGCCAGCGAAACCTTCTGTATCTTAGGATCTTTGAAGTCCATGGCGTCTCTTCCCTAGTTTAAAACCTTGTGACCGGCTTTGGAGCCTTTGTTTTTATTACCAGGAGCCGCCTGCGCCACCATGTTCCGCAACTGTTCGTCGGAGAGGTAGTGCAGGTTACTGGTCAGGACGAAGTTGAAAGCCTTGTGTTCTTGCTCGTTATCGAGGAACATCTCTTCCGTAGACGTCAACTCAACCTCGTCGAAATAATCCGACCTCATCATATTGATCATAAAGGTAGCCAGGGCATTGAGGGTAAAGGCATATCCTTCGATGGAGACTTTTATGATCTCCGGTGTCCGGCTGGAACCGGGCGGGATTGCCTCTTGTTTATCCTCTTTCTGATTGGCTCGGGCCTTGCCCCGGGTCTCCTTCTGACCACCGCCTTCGTCGAGCTTGACCAGCCAGACGAACTCAGGCACGTTCCTGGTGAGATCCTCAAGAACCCGGACCCAGGAGGACCGGTGGCCGTCGAGCTGTTCGACGGCAGTGATGCGGCGGTTGATCTTGCCCTTCACGTCCATGAGAGCATCGACTATCACGATGTCCTTTTGCAGCATGGCAGCGCGCTGTTGGGCCTTACTGATATTGTCATCAAGTACGGTGAGCTGGTGCATCTGGTAGAAAGTGACACCGATCAGCATGACAACGACACCGGCCGCAGCAATCAGCGAATAGACGCCGGTTTTGCCCAGCGACAGCGAGAAGGACTTTTTCTGATAATCCTTTGGTAGTAAATTTATCTCTATCATCATACGATCTACCTCACCTTCCGCATTGCCAATCCAACTGAAACCGCCAAGAGGGGGGCTATCTTTTCAGGCTGGAGATACTGAAACAACTCGGGATCATAATCGATGCTGCGCAGCGGGTTCGCGATCTCAAGCGGAATGTTCAGCTTCGACTGCAAGAACTCAGGTAAGTACGGAGTGAGTGCCCCTCCACCTGAGAGTACGATCCAGTCGATATTCTCTACCTTCGCCTGCGATTTGAAATAAGAGAAGGCGAGTTCCAGACCCGACATCAAGTCATCCATCGAAGAAATTATCGTGGCCTTCAACATGTCCTGGTCGATGGAATCGTTCATCTCACCTTTGATGGCTTTGTTAGTGAGCTCCGGGTTCAGGCGGAACTCTTTCTGAATGGCGTTGTAGATGTCCCGGGTACCAGAAGAAACGTCACGCGTCGAGTGATACAGACCGTCCACCAGATAGGTGATATTGGTGACGTCGTGCCCGATATTGACCAGCGAGGTAATCCGGCTGGGATCAATTTCGTAGTTGTTCTCGTAGGCGTTGAGAATCGCCAGGGCATCGTCGTCAACGATGACCGGTCGCAATCCCGCATCCTCAATCAGGTCCAGCACCATCTTCAGGTACTCTTTGCGGGCCGCCACCAGCAGGATATCCATCTTGTTGATGTCCTCGTCGACCTTTATGACATGGTAGTCGAGTGAGACGTCGTCAACATCGAACGGCGCTCTCTGCTCGGTTTCAAACAGGATTGCCTGTTCGGCCTCGGCTCCGGTCTTGCGGTCGATCGTGAATCGGTCGGTGATAACGCCGTGGCCTGAAATCGAAATGACCACGTCCCGGATCCGGGGATCGGTCTGGTCGATCAACGACTGGATGTTGAAGATTACGGCCTCGCGATCACGAATCTCGTCGGACACGATAGCATCCGGGGGTAACTCCCGAATGCCGATGGCGGAAACCGAATATCCTGACTTGGTATGATCAAGCTTGACCAGCTTAAGCGAGTTAGCCCCGATATCCAGTCCCACGGTACTTTTGCTCTTACCAAAAGCCATTTTTAACTCTTATGCTGTAATGTTTTTAACTTCTACCTAATGGTTATTTGATACCTTTATCGGCACATTTATAATTGAATTAACAGGACTTTCGAAAAATCTAAACGCCTGGCTGACGCGTCATTTCCCCGTCGGCCAACAACTTAAAACAACCACTCCATTTATTATCGGGCGAAAACCGGCGGAATATTAGGAGAACCTTGATCTTATTGTAAGTCGTTGTATGGCAAACAAAAAGGCCCCGCCGAGCTGGCGGGGCCATAAACTTCTGATTAAAATGAGATAGTATTAGTAGAAATATGATGAGGACCGTATGCGGCCGGTCGAGGCCAGAACATTATGGTCAAGGATAGCAATCAGGTCCTCAGTTGACGCCATCGTCACGATATTGCCGCCACCGGTAAACCCGGCTGACCCGTTGGGCAAAAACACCACAGCATCGTTTGTAATGTCCGTAATCAAAAGGGTAAACTCAGGAGGCAGTGTATCGATGCGTATCACTGAGTCTCCAGCGTCAAAGGAGTAATTGGCGGGATTGTCCAGATCCATGAACAGAGTGTAAGTTAAGCTGCTCGAATACGTTTCTGACCCTCCGGCACCGTCGAAATACACGCCATACTGATGCTTGTCCGAGACGGCCAGTGAACGGGCCAGTCTCATGGTTGAGACGATATCCCTGTTGGCGGATCTGAATTTAACTCTCTCAACAGCCACCTGAAAACGGGGTACGGCCATAGCCGAGACGATGCTTATAATTACCACGGTGGACAAAAGCTCAATCAGTGTTATGCCGTGTTGTGATTTCGTTAATTTCTTCATTCAGTTCACCTGACCTATCTCTTTCCAATTTCCAATCAATTGTCCGAAAGCACTTCAGGCTCAACCCACACAACCTTCGGATCACTTACCAATCTATCGCGACTCCTCTTTGCTACCGGTATTCGGCGCATCGCGGACATCAAGGTATCCTGGCAAGGTTTCAGCACAATCTGTGCCCTGCCGAGGTGATCTTGACAGATGTTCGCCCGATGGTCTATCTGTCTGCATAACAGAACATTACGGCAGGCACACAGTAACCGAGAGAGATTGCATGAACCGTTGCCGCCAAAAAGCGTTGTATGAGTATGGGCACCGGCCGATACCAGTAGGTGACAGACAACAACAGTTGACAGGAGTCGAGAAACCCCTATTTTGGGAAAGCCGTTTGTCTTACAGCTACTGGTTCTAACAAATCGACAAGAAGAGGATTACATCATGCACGGTGTTGTTGAGAAGATAATACCAGCATTAGGGGTTCTTTTGATAATCGCCCTCCTCGGAGGTATTCATCCCCTGCAGGCTCAAACCCTGCTCAATCTGGATTCGCAGCCGCTGGTTCTGGAGAAAGCACCTCAGCCACTAACGGCCGCCAGCCACCGGTTTCTGGAAAGCCGCGACAACCAGACAGCCACAGTTTGGCTGTTTTTCACCGACAAAGGAGTCTCCAGCGAATCGGATTTCAGCGCCCGCGCCAAATCGGTTGTAATGTCCGACAAGGTTCTGGCCCGACGGGCCAAGGCGGGTGTGACCCAGACGGTTTTTGCTGATCTGCCCGTGGTTGACGAGTATATTGAGATGGTTGTCAATCTGGGCGCCAAACATCGCCGCACCTCCCGCTGGCTGAACGCCGCCAGTTTCGAGATCCCATGGAAAAACTTTGACGAGATCGCCGATCTGCCGTTTGTCGCCGAGGTCAAGCCAGTGGTATTCTTCAAACGACCCGAGCCGGTGGAAATCCCCGACGCACCGGAAACAATGGACTCAGAAAACCGCAACGCAGCATACATCGATTACGGGGCGGCCACGGCTCAATTGTATCAGATCAACGTTCCGGCCGTCCATGACCGAGGTTATGACGG
>JAUXCD010000127.1 GCA_030619085.1 Candidatus Zixiibacteriota bacterium | reverse complement strand
GTCGGCCGTCCTGCCGGCGCTGACGGTGGCTTACCGCCAGGTCGGTCATCTCAACGATGATGTGTACCGCGAGATCAGCAAGATTATCAAGATTCCATACGTGGAGATTGCCGAGGCGGCGACATTCTATACTTTGTTCCCCAAGCAGCCGGTTGGCAAGTATTTGATTCAGGTCTGTCACAATATCTCCTGTGCTTTGATGGGAGCGGACTCGCTGATCGGATATCTTCAGGAAAAACTGGGGATAAGCAAAGGTGAGACCACCGAGGACGGGCTGTTTACACTGATATCGGTGGAATGCCTGGGGTCATGTGCCACGGCTCCCATGATGCAGATCAATCAGGATTACTATGAGAACCTCACCCGGGAGAAGGTTGACACGATTATCGAGGAGTTGAAAGCGAAAGGCTGATGTTTTACTCACCGGTGATAACCAACGGCTCGGAAGCGGCTGCCAGCGACAAGCTGCATCTGTTCAAGTATGTCGAGGACAGCGAGCAGTATAAGTTAATGACGTTTGAATCACACGGCGGTTACAAGGCCTGGAAAAAGGTCCTGACGGAGATGCAGCCTCAGCAGGTTATCGACGAGGTTAAAAACTCCGGTCTAAGAGGCCGCGGGGGAGCCGGTTTCCCCACCGGGATGAAGTGGGGCTTTGTGCCGAAGGATTCCTCCAAGCCGCGGTATCTGTGCTGCAATGCCGATGAATCGGAACCGGGCACCTGCAAGGACCGCGTTCTCATGGAACGTGATCCGCACGGCGTTATCGAGGGCATGGCTATCGGTGCTTATGCCATTGGGTGTCATACCATGTTCATCTATATTCGCGGCGAATTCAACCATTGCATCGACCGCATGGAACAGGCCGTCGAAGAAGCGTATGCCAAGGGCCACCTGGGCAAGAACATCCACGGCTCCGGCTATGATCTTGATATGATTGTCCACACCGGCGGCGGCGCCTATATCTGCGGCGAAGAAACGGCCCTGCTCAATTCCCTCGAGGGTGAGCGCGGTATGTCGCGTATCCGTCCGCCGTTCCCGGCTATCGAAGGCCTCTACGCCTGTCCGACTATCGTCAACAATGTTGAATCTCTGGCGGCAGTGCCGCACATTATAAATCGTGGGGCCGAATGGTACCGCACCCTGGGAACCGAAAAATCTGCCGGCACCAAGCTGTTTTCGTTGTCCGGTCACGTGAAACGCCCGGGCAACTACGAGGTGGAACTGGGTTTCTCGCTGAAAAAATTATTGTATGACCCGGCCTACGGAGGTGGCATTCTCGGTGATAAGAAGCTCAAGGGCGTCATCCCGGGCGGAGCCTCCACGCCGTTTTTGACGCCGGAAATGATCGATGTCAACCTGGATTACGAATCGCTCACGGCGGTCGGCTCCATGCTCGGCAGCGGGGCCGTGATTGTTTTTGACGAGGATACCTGCATTGTCTGGGTGATTCAGAAACTCATCCAGTTCTTCAAGCATGAATCCTGTGGCAAGTGTACGCCCTGCCGTGAAGGTACCGGCTGGCTCAAACAGATCATCGACCGCATCGAAGCCGGCGGCGGGCAACCGGGTGATATTGAGAAGATCGAGGAAATCTGCGGCAATATCCTGGGCCGGACGATCTGTCCTCTCGGCGACGCAGCGGTAATGCCAATCCAGTCGTCCATACGTTTGTGGCGCGAGGAATGGCAGTACCATATTGAGCACGGGAAATGCATGGTGAAGACGGAGTTTCCCTTTAAGTAAGAAAAGTTATGGCTGACGATACCAGGAAAAAAACGACAACCAAGGCAGTAGCCACCGTCACGCTGACTATCGACGGGAAGTCGATCACGGTGCCCAAAGGGACTACCGTCCTTGAGGCCGCCCTGCAGAACGGGATTCATATTCCCACTTTCTGCTGGCATCCCAAGCTGAAATCGGTCGGCGCCTGCCGGATGTGCTACGTGGAAATCGAGAAGATGGCCAAATTGCAGGTATCGTGCGCCACCGAAGCGGTCGAGGGCATGGTTGTACACACCGACTCCGACAATGTCAAGCAGGGCCGCAGGGCGATAATCGAATTTATCCTGCTCAATCACCCTCTCGATTGCCCCACCTGTGACAAAGGCGGCGAGTGTGACCTTCAGAACCTCACGTTCGAGCACGGCTACGATGACAGCCGCTTTGATTTCCGCAAGTCACGTTTCGTGGACGAAGGCTCAACATCGACCTTTGACGATGTCCGCATCGGTCCCGAGATAGTCCTCAACCGTAACCGCTGCATCCTCTGCTATAAATGTGTTCGCGCCAACAAGGAAGCTTTCGGCGAATATGACCTGGGTGCCTACGAACGAGGCAACATCACCCAGATCAACTCCGCGCCGGGGGAGAAGGTTGACAATCCTTTCTCGGGTAACCTGGTGGAGATTTGCCCGGTGGGGGCGCTGACAAACAGCGACTGGCGCTATAAGATTCGTGTCTGGCTGACCAAAACGACGCCGTCGCTGTGCAATTTCACCAGTTCCGGCACGAACACGCTGTTTTACAAAGAAGATCACCAGAACAAAATATTCCGGACTACCTCCCGTCGCAATGACGACATTGACGACGGCTGGCTGCCTGATGTTACCCGCTACGGATACCAGATCGTCAATTCCCCCGACCGGCTGCGCGTGCCGCTGATTAAAAAAGAGGGCAAGCAGGTGGAAGCAACCTGGGACGAGGCGCTGGATCTGATTCACAAGCATTTCACCGAAATCAGCGACAAAATGGGGTCCGTCTGTATCGGCGGTCTGGCCTCGCCGAGCCTGGACAATAAATCACTGTATGCTTTCTCGAAGTTCTTCCGGACGGTGCTTAATTCGAACAATGTTGATTTCCGCAGCGATTACCGAATGCTGCCGCCGGATGCCGAGACGGTGTTCTCGCGTTTGTGTTCGCGGCCGTTTAAGATTGCCGATATTGATGATTCCGATGTTGTCTTTGTATTCGGCAGTGATCTGCTGAGGGAACATCCCAACGAATACCTGCGGATGCGCAAGGCATGTAATTTTAACAACGCCCGGGTGTTCGTGGTCAATCCTTACGCGACGAAAGCGGCCGATATAGCTGCCCTGGAAGCTGTTTACAAGGTCGGCTCCGATGAACAGGCCATAAACGGCATTTGTCTGGCGGCGATTGATGATAATCTCGTTAGCGGTCCCAAAGCGAAAGCTCTGGCCGAGAAGCTGTCGCCGCTGACTCTGCCCGAGACCTCGAAAGCCTGTGGTATCACCGTCGATGACCTGAGAATCCTGGCACGGGCGCTTGCCGAGAGCAGAAAAATCAGTTTCATGTGCGGCGAGATTGTTACCCGTAGTAAGGAACGTGAAACTATCACGACGGCCGTGTCCAACCTGAATCTACTTTTCGGGCTGGAGAACAAAGGCCAGGTGGCCTCACTGGCACGCTACGCCAATTCCGGCGGCGCCTGTAAACTTGGTGTCCAGCCCTCGCCGGCTCCGGCCGTGAAAGACAAGCTGAAAGAAATTTGGGGCGGCTATCCGGAATGTGAGCCGCATAACACCGATTCCATGCTGGCCCTGATGAAGAAAGAGGAGGTGGCCGGGTTTTTCGTCATCGGAGCCAATCCGATTATGCTTCATCCTGACCGCCAGTTCGTGCGCGAGGGGCTGGAAAAGCTCGACTTTCTCGTGGCCTGCGACCTGTTTGAATCCGAGACGACGGAGATAGCCGATGTCGTTTTACCGCTATGTAGTTGGGCCGAATACGACGGCGAATATGTTAATCTGGAAGGCCGGTCGCAGAGGGCGGAGAGAGCGGTCAAGCCGATGTTTGAGTCCAGGCCGGGATGCGAAATCATCAAGCTGATCACCGCGAAATATGAGAAGTCGCTGGGCGAAGACGAACAGTTGACCTCGGAAATTCAGCAACTGCTTGACCTGGATAGTGCCCTGCCGTTGCCGACTGAGTTCATGGCCGTGAAGGTGGTTGTCGAGGACAAACAGGACGAGGGGTTTGAAATCCCGTTGTTCGTCACCGACGATCCGCATCACTGCGGGCATCTTACCGAAAAATCACCGTCATTGACGAGCTTTGCCGATGACGCTTACCTTGAGATCGGACCGGACCTGGCTGAAAGGCTGAAATTGAAGGAAGGCGACAATGTGAGAGTCGAGTCGCCGGTGGGTAAAGTTATTGTTCCGGCCAGGATTTCCGAGCATATCGAAAATGATGTCGTTTTGATTCCGCGCAATTTCTCATCAACGCCGATTACGTCGTTGTTGATGCGCAAAAAGCGAATTGATCGGGTAACTCTCAGCAAGGTGGACAGCTGACCGTGTTGGAAATGATCCTTATATCGTCTGTCAAAGTGATCGTGGTGGTTGTCGCGGTATTGACTGGCTGTGCCTGGTCCACCTGGCTGGAACGCAAGGTGGTGGGACACATGCAGCACCGCATGGGCCCGACCTTTGCCGGCCCATACGGTCTTTTGCAGCCGATTGCGGACTTCATCAAGCTCATTTTCAAGGAAGATATCGTTCCCAGCGGCGTGGAGCGGGTAGCTTACGGTTTGGCGCCGGTGCTTTCGTTCATTCCGGCCATGCTGGTCTTTGCAGTGGTGCCGTTTGCCGCCGATGCTACTTTGTTCGGCCACGAAATAAAGATGGTGATATCCGATCTCAATATCGGAATCCTCTTCGTCTTCGCCGTAACCTCGCTGGGTGTCTATGGACTGGTCATGGCCGGATGGTCCTCCGGTTCAAAATACTCCCTGCTGGGTAGTTTGCGCGCATCGGCCCAGATGATATCCTACGAGGTCAGTTACGGATTGTCGATTGTCGGCATCGTGCTTATAGCCAACACCCTGTCGCTGCGTGAACTGGTCGAGATGCAGGGTAGTGATTCGATCTGGTTTTTCTCCAACTGGTTTGTGTTCAAACAACCGTTGGGCTTTTTGCTGTATCTTACCTGTGCTATTGCCGAGACGAACCGCCTGCCGTTCGATATGCCGGAGGCGGAGTCGGAGTTGGTGGCCGGGTACCACACCGAGTACAGTTCGATGCGGTTCGCCACCTTCTTTGTCAGCGAATACGCCAACATGTTGGCCGTGTCAGCGGTGGGTGCCACGCTGTTTTTCGGCGGTTGGCAGGGGCCGTATTTGCCGTCGATTGTCTGGTTCATTTTGAAGGTTTTCTGTTTCATGTTCTTCTATATCTGGTTGCGGGGAACGTTCCCGCGTTTCCGGTACGACCAATTGATGAGTTTTGGATGGAAAGTTTTGTTCCCGCTGGCCCTGCTTAACGTCATAGTCACGGCAGCATTTGTGATGTTGGATTAAATGGAGAGTTCGTTCGAGGTCTGGTTTTTATGAAAGAAGTCCTGAAAGCAGTTGTTAACGTTTTCCTGAAGATGCCCCTGGGGTTCATGGTGACTATTAAGTATTTCTTCAGGAAACCGGTGACGCTTGACTATCCGCATAAGAAAAGGCCGATGGCTCCCCGCTACCGCGGCAGGCATTACCTCGAGCGTTATGACGATGGCACCGAGCGGTGCGTGTGCTGCGGCCTCTGTGCCGCTGCCTGCCCGGCGGACGCCATCTACATGGAGCCGGAAGAAAACGAAAAAGGCGAACGCCGTGCCCGTATTTACGAGATAAATCTCCTGCGCTGCATCTTCTGCGGCTTCTGTGAAGAAGCCTGTCCCGAAGAGGCGATCTTCCTGGGTCACGAGTACGAGTTTTCCGATTATGAACGCAGTTCGTTCCTCTGGACAAAAGAGCAGATGCTGGTACAGCATCCGCGCAAGGATAACCCTTTCAAGCGCATCTATCGCCGTGTGAGAAAAGCTTACGGAGCGCCGGATAAGATATCATGAACATCGACACCGCCATATTCATAATATCGGCCGTCGTGGCCGTCTTCGGCGCCACCATGATGGTGTTCCAGCGCAACCCGGTGGCATCAGTGCTGTACCTGATTTTGTCGATTGTGGCCCAGGCGGTGCTGTACATCCAGTTGGGCGCGCTTTTTATCGGCGCCATATTGATTATCGTCTATGCCGGGGCTGTCCTGGTACTTTTCCTGTTCGTGATTATGATGCTCAACTTGCGCGGGGGAGAGGATCTCGGCAAACCCTCGCCGCCGTTGAGTCAGATTACCAAGTATTTTATCGCGCTCCTCATATTCGCGGAGATGGTGTTCGTTGTGCGCAGCGCCTTCTTCCGTGACGCCGGGCCTACCGGTATTTTGACGACACCGGCCGATCAGTTCGGTTCGGTGGAGTCAGTAGCGACACTGCTGTTTACTCGTTATCTCTATCCGTTTGAGTTGGCGTCGATTCTGCTGCTGGCGGCAATCGTCGGCGCGGTGGTGATGGCCAGACGGGAGTCACGCTCGGACAAGGACCTTCCCGGGGAGGTGCAAAAGTAATATGATACCTATTTCAGCCTTTCTGGTGGTGGCGGCGGCCCTGTTCGCGATCGGCATAATCGGTGTGATGGTTTCACGCAACCTGATTGTGATGATGATGTCGGTCGAGGTGATGCTCAATGCCGCCAATCTGGCGCTTATCGCGTTCTCGCGGGCACGCAATATTATGGACGGCCACGCCTTTGTGTTTTTGGTGCTGACCATCGCGGCGGCCGAGGCGGCCGTGGGTCTGGCCATGGTGATAACTTTGTATCGCAACAGAGAAACGGTGAATATCGACCGTTTCAACATCTTGAAGTGGTAGAGTGAAGGAATAAAATGTCCGAGTATTTGTTTTTAGTACCACTGCTTCCGTTTCTCGGATTTCTGATTATTGGGCTGTTTCTTGGACGGCTGTCCCGGCCTGTCGTTAATCTGCTGGCGTGTGCTTCGGTCGGGCTGTCGTTTATCGTATCACTCCTTCTCTTTTTCGATTTAAAAGCTCTGCCGGTCGATGGCCGCCTGATCGAACAGGTGCTGTTTACCTGGATTCCGTCGGGTTCGCTGCACGTCAATTTCGGACTTATGCTCGACCCACTGTCGGCGGTGATGATCCTGGTCGTATCGGGCGTCAGCTTCATCATTCATGTCTATTCCATCGGATACATGGCGCATGAACCGGGTTTCGGGCGCTACTTCACCTATATGAATCTGTTCGTCTTCTCCATGTTGACGCTGGTGTTGGCGGATAACTTCCTGCTGATGTTTGTCGGTTGGGAAGGTGTCGGGCTGTGCTCGTACCTGCTGATCGGATACTGGTTTGAGAAAAAGTCCGCATCCGACGCCGGCAAGAAGGCATACATTGTCAACCGCATTGGCGATTTCGGCTTTTTGATCGCCCTGTTTATGATATTCTGGCATGTTGGTTCTCTGAATTTTTCCGATGTCATGCAGGCCGCCCCGACGGTCTTCGTGGCCGGAGGCGCTACTATTACCGCTATCTGTATACTCTTGTTCGTGGGTGCCACCGGTAAGTCGGCCCAGATTCCGCTGTTCGTCTGGCTACCGGACGCCATGGAAGGTCCCACTCCGGTCTCGGCATTGATACATGCCGCAACGATGGTGACGGCGGGTGTTTACATGATTGCGCGGACCAATTTGCTTTACATTATGGCTCCCGATGCCCTCATGATAGTGGCTATTGTCGGCGCCGTGACGGCTATCTTCGCCGCGACCATCGGCCTGGCCCAGAACGATATCAAACGGGTTCTGGCCTATTCGACGATCAGTCAGCTCGGTTACATGTTCCTGGCCTGCGGTGTTGCCGCCTTGTCGGCCGGTATCTTCCACCTGATGACCCATGCCTTCTTCAAGGCCCTGCTGTTTCTCGGCTCGGGATCAGTGATCCACGCCATGTCGGGGCAGCAGGATATACGGTACATGGGCGGCCTTAAAAAGTATCTTCCGATTACGTACTG
>JAUXCD010000187.1 GCA_030619085.1 Candidatus Zixiibacteriota bacterium | reverse complement strand
CGGTTGATATTGAACGGCTTGACAATGTAGTCGGCGACTTTGCTGCGCAAGGCCTCGACGGCGGAGTCAACCGACGGGTACCCGGTCATCACCACCACCGGAATTTCCGGGTGTGATTCCCGTAGTTGTTTGGTGAGGGTCATCCCGTCCATGTCGGGCATCTTCAGATCGGTAAGAACCAGGTCGATTTTTCGCGATTCGATAATCCGCAGAGCCTTCTCACCGTTTTCAGCCAGGGCTATCTCCCATCCCTGACCATGGAAAAAATCATATAGCAGATCACGAATCAGAAGCTCGTCATCGACTACCAGAATCGAGTGTCCCTCTGTCATTTCTGTCCCTCCAAAGTGGACTCGGCCGACCCGACCGACTTGTGTTGTAGGCGGTAATTCAGCGCATTGGTTTTCGTGTTCATATCATCTGCCCCGGAGATTCATTGTTGCATGACCCGTTTTTGTTAACTGGTGGGCACAGACTGGTAGGAATTGATTGCTTCCTGCTCTGTCTCGAAAATCTCGAATATGTGCGACAGTTGCGTAATCTCGAAAATCTCCTTGACGTAATTGGCGAGATTGGAAAGCGTCAGGCGACCTTTGCGCAGACGAACCTCTTTCATCACCGAGACCAGAGCGCCCAGGCCGGAACTGTTAATGAAATCCACATTGGACAGATCAAGATGGATTGAGGCACAATCGCGGTCGAACAGTTTCTTGATCTCTTCTTTAAGGCTCGTGCCGCTGGCCAGGTCCAGTCTTCCCGTCAGACTCAGCACGCTCACGTGGCCTTCTTCACGCAAAACTATTTCCATGATCTACTCCGGAGAAATTATATTAAGTTACTTCGTTCTTCTTCATCTCGAACACCACCGTCACCCTTAGCCCACCGATGGATGTCTTTCGAAACCGGACCGCAGACGAGTAGTAGCGCATAAGGTCCACCCCTCGGCCGTGCTCTGACAGCAAAGTTGGGGGACTCTTTTCAAATACCTTTTTCAACCCTCCCTTTCCTTCATCAATAATATCGGCAGTTAGGCTGTTGTGGTTTATGTAAATAGATATCTTAATGAGTTTGTCCGTATCATAATTATTGCCGTGAGTCAGGGCGTTGGTAAACGCCTCCGAAACGGTGAGAATAAACGCCTGCCGGAGTTCACCTTCGATATTGTGGGCGGCCAAAATGCCCGTGACATCGTCATGCATCTTCTCTTCTGACTCGCTAACCGATTGATATTCAAGCAGGTAATCAGGCATAATCACTTCACTTTCACCTGCAGAAGGGTGAAATCATCCTGAGAATCTTCCGGGGCACCCATAGTGAATAGATCGACAAATCCCTTAACCTTCACGCAAAATTCTTGCGGGGCCATTTCGATCTGGGCTTTGAATACCTCTTCCACTCTTTCCCTGCCATATAACACATTGCCGGCGTTGGTGGCCTCTGTAAGGCCGTCGGTGAACAGAAACAGGCGGTCACCGGCGGTCACTTTCTGCACACCCTGCTTGAAGGGAGACCCGAGAAACTGACCGACAATCGTTCCACCCGTGGCCAGTTCACAGACGGTACCGCTTTGGACGCTGTAAAACAGTCCGGGCAGGTGGCCAGCATTGCAGTAAGTGAGCATACCAGTCTCGAGGTCAAACCGGCTGAAAAAGAGCGTCACAAACATCTCACGCTCTTTAATGATATGCTCGGCCAGGGTGTCGTTTAGTTTTGAAGCCAAACTGGCAACCTCAATGGCCGGGTCCGACGCTACGGTGGCTCTGATGATGCCGGACGCCGCCGACATTACCAGGGCGGCAGGAATGCCCTTGTTGGAGACATCACCGATAATCACGATGAACCGGGATTCATCTATTTTGATAACATCGTAAAAGTCGCCGCCGACTTCCCGGGCCGGGTAGTAGACCGCTCCGATATCCGCCCCGGGCAGATGCTCAATATCCGCTGGAAGCATGGTTTCCTGAATCTGCCGGGCGATAGCTATTTCCTGGTCGATTTTCTGCCTGGCGAGTTTGTCGTCTATCAGGAGTGAGTTATCAATCGCGACCGCCACGAAACTGAGTGACATCTCGAGGATTTCCCGGTCCTCATCGGCAAACGAGCCTCCGTCCGCCTTGTTGATAATCACCATTACGCCATAGCATGTTTGCGATGTCTTTATAGGCGCACAGATCAGCGAAGTCATCGAAGGGTCCTGCTCGCGCTGAAGGTCAGCTTCGCTCAGAATCACCGTCGTGCGGTTATCATAGCAATAGCTGACCAGGCTATCCTCGTCGTGGTATTTCAGAGATTTGACAAACTCGTCGCTGACCCCCCAGGAGGTCTTCGCTTTCAACTCGCCCTCTTCTTCAAGCAAGATGATGCCCACCTCGCCGTTGACCAATCTGACAGCCATATCCATAACCACCGACAGCACCGACTCTATCTCATGGATAGAGGTAATCACGGTGCCCATCGTGGCCAGGTCGCGCAGTTCGGCCTTTTTGGCCTCAAGCCTGGCCTCCAGTTCGTAGAGAGGGCCCTTGTCGTCAAGTTTGGTCGACATATTAGGGATAGTCGTCAAATTGGGCCGTTTGATTGAGGGGGCGATGGAAAAAATGGGGGCGGTTTGCCGCTTACCAGCCGTAAATGCCGATGGCAGGAATTGCCGTGATGACAGTAACGACTATTTCTTGCGGAACTTCAGCCGAATAGGAACGCCTTCGAAGCCAAAACGTTGTCGAATTCGATTGCTGAGATAACTGATGTAGCTTTTGGCTATCAGCTTGGGGTGATTGCTGAAAAACAGAAACGTGGGCGGTGCGATTTCCGATTGGGTGACATAATTGATCTTGATGTGTTTGCCCTGTTTCGAGGGCGGATGTTTGCGGGCGACCGTTTCCTGAAGGAACTCGTTCAATTCGGCCGTGGCGATCCGCTTGTTGTTCTCCCCGTGGACATTCTTGACCAGCTCCATTACCTTGGGCACGCGCTGCCCGCTTAAGGCGGAAATATAAATCACCGGCAGGAAGGAGTACTTGGCCAAAGTGTCATTGATCTCCCGGGTGTACTTGTCAGCCGTCGAGGAATCCTTTTCCATCAGGTCCCACTTGTTTACGGTCAGTATGGCCGGTCGTCGATTATCCATAACCTGCTGTAAAACGTGCTGGTCCTGCATCGTTACACCAGCGGAGGCATCCACCAACACCACCGCAACATCGCACGACTCTATCGCCCGGGTGGTCCGAAGGTTGGTGTAAAACTCAACGTTCTCGTGGACTTTGTACTTGCGGCGAAGACCGGCGGTATCGATGAGCACGTAATTCTGACCTTCGGATTCAAACGGCGTGTCGATAGCATCGCGCGTGGTTCCGGCAATTGGCGTGACAATGTGCCGCTGCTGACCGATAAGCTTGTTGATGAACGATGACTTGCCAGTATTGGGGCGACCGACCAGCGCCACCCGGATCACGTTCGACTCGGTATCTTCCTGCTCCTCCACCGGCGGCAGGAGCTCGACCACGCGGTCGAGAAGATCACCGACACCCAGGCCGACAGTAGCCGAGACCGGCATCGGTTCCCCCAGGCCCAGCCTCATGAAATCGTATATCTCGTTTTGGAGGCTGACGTTATCGGCCTTGTTGGCTGTCACGACACAGGCCTTCCCGGATTTGTTCAGACGGCGGGCAATCTCCCGGTCAACCGGGTCGATACCGACCTGCGTGTCGACAACCATGATAACCACGTCGGACTCGTTGATGGCGAATTCCGTCTGGTCGTATATCATGGATTCCATCAGGTTGTCGGCCTCAGGCACGATACCCCCGGTATCGACGAGGCGGAAATCTATGCCGTTCCAGTCG
Source organism: Candidatus Zixiibacteriota bacterium (assembly GCA_030619085.1). GTDB lineage: Bacteria > Zixibacteria > MSB-5A5 > GN15 > FEB-12 > JAUXCD01. The sequence goes on along the minus strand of JAUXCD010000187.1, from coordinate 1,538 downwards.
CCTACCGCGTAGTTGCGATCACGGGTTACACCCGGCTGGCCGTCGACCACCGCCACCTTCCTCTGAAGCATGCGGTTGAACAGAGAGGATTTCCCCACGTTGGGGCGACCGATTATGGCCACTGTCGGCAATATCATTGGAACACCTCGGTTATCGTATCAGCCAGGTTGTACCGCCCGACTAACACCCGCCGACCAAGTCTCTTTTGGAACTGCTCCAAAGACAGGTCATCCAGAAACAGATAGTCATCGTTAAGGCAATTCGGTGGCAGAACCACCGTATCGAACCGTTCGAGGTTCTTTCGCGCATGACCCAGAAGGTTCTTCCCGGTCAGCAACCCCGATACCGTCACGGACTCACCCCAGAAAACGTTATCGACAACCTGCAACTCCACCGGCAGGCGGAGCGTGCCAGTCAGATACGGTATAATCTCTGTGCTCAAGAACGGAAAGGCCGAATGCCCGGTCAACATTAAGACACGGCGATCAGACTTAATTGATTTGAGATGACGCCGACGCCGATTGAAAACGGTAATAAACTCACGAACCATGCCGATACCGTTCTCGAACTGGGTCATTTCCTCGTAACTCGAATGACTCGGAAACGGCCGGTCAGCCGCAACATAGAACTCATCGGCAGGCCAGACAAACCGCGTTCCCAGCCGCTTGGTAAACTCCTTCTGCCGCTTTTCGATATAGTCTATAATCTCGCCGGCCTCGTCCGAGGTATAGGTGCGCAGTTCGGGTAATCTCTGCCGGTACCTGGTCAAACCCACCGGCACCACCGCCAGCGATTCGACACCCGGTGCCAAGGATGCCAGGTCATCGATAGTTTTCTCAAGCTGCCCCCCATCGTTGACACCAGGACACAGTACCACCTGGGCATGAATCGAGATGCCGTTTTCGGTCAGCCGTTTAAGTCGTGGCATTATCGGCGCCAGTTTTTCGTTGCCCAGCATGCAGCGCCGAAGTTTGTTGTCGGTGGCGTGAACCGAGACGTAAAGCGGCGACAACCGCTGACGGATAATACGCCTCATATCACTTTCGGTTATATTGGAAAGAGTAACGAAGTTACCGTGGGTGAAAGACAGCCGATAATCCTCGTCCTTGACATACAAGACCCGACGCATACCCTTGGGCTGCTGATGGACAAAGCAGAAGATGCACTTGTTGTTGCACACCTGCACATGGCTGTCATCGAGCATTAACCCCAAATCGCCCGGCTGGTACTCATCGAAATCAAACTGAAGTTTCTTACCCTTAGGGTCGGCGAAAGTCAGCCTGAGGCGCTCATCGGCCGTCTTGAACCGGAAATCGATGGAATCCAGCACCCGGGAGCCGTTGACGGCGACAATTTCGTAGCCGGGCCGGATATATCCATACAGCGGCGAGGCGGGATCAACACTGACAATCTTCATATACAGTCAACTAACCTGTTTTCAGCCATAAAAAAGAGCGGGCGAGGAGGCTCGAACTCCCGACGTCAAGCTTGGGAAGCTTGCATTCTACCACTGAATTACGCCCGCTTACAAACTCTAT
>JAUXCD010000114.1 GCA_030619085.1 Candidatus Zixiibacteriota bacterium | reverse complement strand
CCATTGTGATCGGCAGGGTCGAGTCGTGACCATGCACTACGTTCGCCGCGGAGTCGCCGACCAGGATGATGTCAATTCCGCACCGGTCGAGAACCTTCGCCATGAACCAGTCGTAGGCGGTCAACACGACGATCTTCTCACCGCTCGCTTTCTTCTTGACGATCCGACCGACCGTCATCCGTTTCTTGTCGCTAATGTATCCCATCCTGTTCCGTCAAAGTAACACGTTGCCGGCAGGAACATAGTACTTCTTGCCGGTCACAGGTTTTCGGATCTGCTCGATTAAGTCATCGAACTGCTCCGGGTTTTCCACGAAGTCGATTTCATCCGTCTTAACTACCAGCAGAGGCGTCTCCGAATAGTTGAAAAAGTAATAGTCGTAGGCCTGATTGAGCAACTCCAGATAATCCGACCCGATCACTTTTTCAAACGGAAAATTCCGTTTGCGTATTCGTCGCAGCAACACCGGGGTCGAGGCCTGAAGATAGATAGCCAGGTCCGGTTTGGGGATGTCTCTTGACAGAATCGGGGCGATTTTGTCATACAAGGCCAGTTCCCGCTCGGGCAGATTGATCGACGCAAAGATAGCGTCTTTGGCAAAGAGGTAGTCGGCGACAATACGCTGGGCGAACAGGTCGCGCACCATCAACTGCTGCTGCTGCTGGAATCGTGACAGCAGAAAAAACAACTGGCAGGAGAAGGCGTACCGTTTGCGCTGCTTGTAGAAATCGACCAGGAAGGGGTTATCATGCACTTCCTCGGCGATCAATTCCGCCTTGAGGCGATCGGCCAGCATCTCGGCAAACGAAGTCTTGCCGACCCCGATCACTCCTTCGACAGCGATATAGTTGGGCTTATGGTTGTCGTGCGACATGGTCCTTATAGAGCATCACTTTACTGCGATCATCATCGCTAAGAAAATCAGCCACCGGTCTCTTTGTCACGGGATGGACCACCTTTGGGTCGACCTGCAGCATCGGCACCATGGCAAAGGGACGATTCAGCAACTCCCGGTGCGGTATCGAAAGCCTTTCGGTCTCTATAATCTGCTGACCGAACAGAAGTATATCCAGATCCATAGAGCGTGGTAGTTTCTCGCCCTTTGCGGTTCGCCCAAGTTTCTTCTCAATCAACTCCAAACCGTTCAGCAATTCGTTGGCGGAGTACCGGTAGTCGGCCATGATGACCTGGTTCATGAACGACGGATTCTCGCCGTCCATGTCCTGCGCTTCCGATACGTAGATGGCCGATGTAGCCACCACTTCCAACCCCTCGATCAGGTGCATTTTCTCCAGCGCAAGCGCGAGGTTTCTCTCGCGGTCACCGATATTGGATCCGGACAGGATGAAGACAGTTTCAGACATCGCATACCTCTATGACTGGTTATCGATAAGTTTTGTCGTATCGGCCTGGTGGCGTGTCAACTCCACCTCGATGTGTTTGACACCACCGCGCACCGGCGGGTTCAGCTTGCGGACGCGCAGGGTCACGCTGTAGACGCCGAAGCGATCCAACACCCGCGCCGCCAGTTCTCCGGCCAACCGCTCCAACAGGGAGAAGGCTTTGCCCTCGACCGTTTCCCTTATCGTTTCATATACGTGGGCATAATCGACGGTGTCGGTCAGTTGGTCGGATTTGCCGGCCTCAGCCAGATCAACCTCAAGTTCGCAGTCAACCTCGAACATCCGGCCGGTTTCGCGTTCGGCGGCGCTGACACCATGGTAGCCGTAGAACGACATGCCGGTCATGCGGATTATGTCTTTCATTCTTCCTCGGTCAGCTTAGCAGCGCGGCGCTTCTGGAGTCGTTTGTGAGCTTGAGCAAAGGTCTCAGCCCCGGCGGTAAGGGAGAGGCGTAAGTAACCTTCACCGATATCGCCAAAAGCGGCGCCGGGTGTGACGAGGATACGACTTCGCCTCAGCAGCCGATCGGCGGCTCGCTTCGAAGAGCTGCGACGGGGCAGTCGAGCCCACGCAAAAGGAACGGAATCAACCCCGGCCTTTTCCAGTTTCAGCATGTTCATCAGCACGGCTGCCTCGGCGGCAGCCAATGATATCAGTCGGCGAACATCCTGCAGCGATCTGTTGGGGTACTGCCGAATTGCCTCCAACGCTGCCTGAACCTGATACGCCGACAAATGAGGACGAACCAGGTCCGAGGCCTGCTTCAGCCCGCTGATAATGTCCCGGTGGCCGACAACAAAAGCCAGCGGCAGGGAGGGCAGACCGAAGTGATAGGCGAACGAACCGACCTCGACGCCCACCTTCCGACCACCGGCAGCACTCATCAGACTGGCCGGCTTGCGACCGGTGACGGTCTGATAGGCAGCATCATTGATCACCATGATATTCTCTTTGCCGGCCAGCCATACCAAGTCAGCCATGTCTTTCTCGCCCAACTCTGCTCCGGTGGGGGTATGGGGCGAATTGACGAAGAGGACGCGCGCCACCCGTCCCAGCCTTGTTCCGACGCGCTCGAAATTCGGCAGCCAGTTATCCTGAGACGAGACCGAGTAAGTCACCGGTTCTCCGCCGCAGGCTGTCACCACTTTGCGATACAACGGCAGGCCAAGAGCGGGCACGAAGGCGATATCACCATGATCGACAAAGGCCAAAGCCAGGCAGAGCATATTGCTTGAAATCGAGTTGCCGATGAAGACTTCCCGCAGGGGGTTGAGCCGCGCGTCGTACACCGAGTTGTACCATCCGGCCAGCTCCTCCTTCAGGCGCTGCATGGCTTCCTTGCCAGCCGGCGCCAGGGGATGATCGTCGGATAGCGCGATGTCGGGCGGTGGTGGCCACCGGAAATCAGCCAGATTCAGAACTTCCGGTTTCTTTAGAAGGGATCGACTTTTTTCCGCCCGTCGAAACGACATCAGATCGGGTGGTGACTGGTAAAGCCGATTAGCCTTCTCGACAATGATTTTCTTGATCGGCACGGAAACGACCTGTTAGACTTTTTGGTCCCAGGTTTTGTCCATCTTTAGGCGCATTAGTTCGAGTCGCTTGAAATCCTCGCTGGGGATGGCTTCGATATTCCCCAGACGTCGCGCCAGCAGGACAATCCGGGCATAATGCTCGACCACCTCGTGACGATTGTAGGCCTCTTCGAGACTCCCACCAATCGTGAGCAAACCGTGGTTTCTCAGCAGGAAGGCGTTACAAGTATCGACATGCGGTTCGATAGATCGCGGTACCTCGTCGGTACCGGGGCCAGCGTAGTCCGTCAATGGAATGCGCCCGACCGACACGACTACCTCCGGCAGGATATCCTCCTCAAGCTGAATCCCGGCCACCGCAAATGCGGTTGCGTGCGGGGGGTGAGCGTGGATGCAGGCCTTGACATCATCCCGGCGCTGATAGACCAGCAAGTGCATAGCCAGTTCCGTCGAGGCCTTGTGGTTCCCCTGGAGGTGTTTGCCGTTGATATCGACTATCACCATGTCCTCGGCCGCCAGGCGACCTTTGGGCAGTCCGGAGGGGGTGACCATTATGCGGTCGTCATCGAGCCGCACGGAAAGGTTGCCGTCGGTGCCGGCGATCATGCCCTGCTCGTACAGTCGGCGGCCGTAATCGGCCAGCGCGCTCTTCATGGTAAACGGTGATGCCATAATCACAGGGCAAGGTAGAGGCTTCAGACCGGCTTGTCAACAACTTAGGGCAGGCCAGTCAAGCTGGCTCTCTCGCGCTTCGCGCGGCTGGCCAAGCCGCCCATAAATGGGTTTCTGGCGCTACGCGGTGATAAATCACTTTTTCGCGCTACGCGCGTCCACCAAGCCTGCTCACCTATGGAGGGGAACCGTGCGTGTCACCCTGAGCGTATCCACCAACTCACCCTGAGCGGAGTCGCAGGGCGGGGCCACGCCGACGGACCAAAACTCAGGGAGTGTTCACCAACGAAAGCTCTGCTTTGACCCTGCTGTACGGGCTCTTCGCTTTAGGACAGATTAACCTGCGAAGAATCCATGGATGGTAGGACATGCCGTTGGTGGCCAAAATGAACTGGAAAGAAGTCGCTGAGAACAGTACCTTAAAGGACAGACGAAGTCGCTGGAAACTATGTCACACTATTTCCACAAGCTTCGGGAGACTGCCCCGGTATAATGGTGTAATAGAGGAGTGTCTTTTATTGAAACAATGTTTGACTGGAAATGAAACTATGCTGAATGATTGGCACTGCTTGTCGGCAGAACAGGTCTTCCGTGATACGAAATCATCCCCGCAAGGTCTTTCCTCTAAGGAAGCGGCCACGCTCCTCTTGGAGAAAGGTCCGAACGAACTGGTAGAGAAGGCTAAGAGAACTCTTCTCAGGATGTTTCTTGATCAGTTCAAGGACTTCATGATTATCGTGCTCATTGCTGCTGCAGTTGTCGCTGGACTGACCGGTGGCGCGGCGGATACTATCGCCATTGTGGTAATTGTCATCCTGAATGCCGCCATCGGTTTTATCCAGGAGTTCCGTGCGGAAAAAGCGATGGCCGCACTCAAGAAAATGGCCGCACCCGAAGCCACAGTAATGAGGGATGGAATGTTGGCCGAGATACCGGCGCGGTCCCTTGTCCCTGGGGATAAGGTTTTTCTTGATACTGGGAAAATTGTGCCTGCCGACCTGCGGCTTACCGAGGCAGTCAACCTGAAAATGGAGGAAGCAGCCCTTACCGGTGAGTCAGTCCCGGTTGAAAAGAATACAGGTGCGATTCTGGAGAAAGGACTCCCGCTAGGCGACCGAAGGAATATGGCATACAAGGGCACTTTCGTGACATATGGTCGCGGAATTGGAGTTGTTGTCGCGACCGGCATGGCTACTGAGATCGGAAAGATCGCGAAAATGCTTCAGGACGAGGACGAGGTAAAAACGCCTCTTCAAAAGAGGCTGGCCCACTTTGGCCGAAAGCTCGCCATCGCCGTACTTTTTCTTTGTGCTATCTTTTTCATAGCCGGAATCATCAGGGGCGAAGAGATTATGTTGATGCTCTTGACCGCTATATCTCTTGCTGTAGCAGCAATTCCTGAAGCTCTTCCTGCGGTTGTTACAATTACTCTGGCACTTGGCGCCCGCAAGTTGGTGAAGCAAGATGCGCTAATTCGAAAACTCCCGGCGGTCGAGACCCTCGGTTCGGTAACCCATATTTGTTCGGACAAGACCGGTACGCTGACCATGAACAGAATGACCGTAGAAGAACTGCGGCTGGAAGGGAAAACATATACAAAAAGTGAACTGAATAAACAGACTCATGGTCTGGGGAATAATAGTATTCTATTGACGGCGATGGCCTTGAGTAACGATGCGTCGAACGATAAAGATGGCAATATCATTGGTGATCCGACAGAGACGGCGCTCTTTTCGCTTGCCCGGAAGTGTGGCTTCGATAAAGAGATGCTTGAGGAGACAGCCCCGAGAATAGCAGAAATTCCCTTTGATTCTGACCGAAAGCGCATGACCACCGTCCACCAATGGAAAGATGGGAAGTTTGTTTCTTTTACAAAGGGAGCGTTAGAGTCTCTCTGTGAACTGTCCAGCCAAACTCTGACGCTGGACGGCCCCAAACCGTTCGACAAGAACGCAATTCTAAAGAGTGGTGAACGCATGGCGGCCGATGGCCTGAGAACGCTTGGCTTCTGCTATCGACATTGGAACAAACTACCTGACAACTTAGCTCCCGAAGTCGTTGAGTCAGGACTCACCATGCTGGGAATTGCGGGGCTGATGGATCCGCCTCGAGAGGAAGCGAGAGAGTCGGTCGCTCTATGCAAATCTGCCGGCATCCAGCCCGTGATGATAACCGGCGATCATCCGGCGACGGCCTTGGCCGTCGCCAAAAGAATCGGCATTGTGGATGATGAATCAGAAGTGGTGATAACAGGTACCGAACTGGAACAAATCTCTGATCAAGAGTTCAACGAGCGCGTTGAACAGATTCGTGTCTACGCCCGAGTAGCTCCGGAACAGAAACTGCAAATCATTAAGGCTCTTCAAAAGAAGGGTCAGTATGTCGCCATGACCGGGGATGGGGTTAATGACGCGCCATCACTGAGAAGAGCAGATATCGGTATTGCGATGGGTATCACAGGAACAGATGTATCAAAAGAAGCCGCTCATATGATTCTCCTGGATGATAACTTTGCGACGATTGTCAAGGCAGTAAAAGAAGGGCGGCGCATCTTTGACAATATCCGCAAGTTTATAAAATACACAATGACGAGTAACTCAGGAGAACTTTGGACATTGTTTATTGCGCCTTTTTTGGGGTTACCCATTCCTCTTTTGCCGATTCATATCCTGTGGATCAATATCGTAACAGACGGTCTTCCAGGACTTGCACTCGCCGCGGAGCCGGCAGAACGTGGAGTCATGCGGAAACCTCCAAGACATCCCCAAGAGAGCATATTTGCCCATGGCCTCGGAATTCATATAATTTGGGTTGGACTACTAATGGGTCTTGTAACCATAGGTACTCAAAAGTGGGCAATTAGTACAGGAATTGAAAACTGGCAGACGATGGTGCTCACCGTGCTTTGTTTGAGTCAGTTGGGTCATGTTCTTGCAATTAGATCAGAGAGTGAATCCCTCTTCAAGCGCGGGTTATTATCAAACAAACCTCTTTTGAGTGCGCTTGTATTGACCTTTGGCTTACAGATGGCAATAATATATGTACCATTCCTGAATCCAGTTTTCCATACAGCTCCGCTAACATTCAATGAACTGCTAATTACACTTGTCCTTTCATCACTAGTGTTTTTCGCGGTAGAAGCAGAGAAATTTATTTTGAGAAGAAACGGAACGAGACGTGTTCGTCCCATTGCCCCTGGTTCTCGGTAAAGGCCGAGGGCATGGATGTGAGGTTGCGTGTGACTTCAACAGATGGTGAAGCGGTTGCTGATCCTGTGGCTGTCAAGAGGACAACACTGAGGGTGAAGAGTGCGGTAGCGATGCGTTTCAGGATTCCACCGTCAGATAGTCTTGGTGTTAGTAAGAACCCGCCCTGGCGAGTTCAGTAGCACAGTGGTAATATACGGCGGATCGGCCTTTACACCAAGGCCTTTCACGCCCCACTGGCCCCGGTCATCGCCGGGTGGCCGTCTCAAACTTGTTTGGGGCGGGTTTCACTTCGGGGGTGCAAATATCCATTTTTGACATTGCTCACGCATTCGTAACAGCCTATATTGTTACAACTTCTGGGAGTAATGATGGATGCAATAACATTTGCAATCTTGGGATTGGTAATCGCCGCCGTGGGCGTCGGTGTGGCAATAGCTATCCCTACCATTCAAAGCCGGTTCAAACGTAGGCGAGAGAAGAAGACACTATACAAGGTCGTCTGGAAGAAGTCTACCGACCTGCAACCGGAAGAGGTGATGAGTGAGTTGCGCGGCAGCCACAAAGGCGGCTTTCGGGACTACTGTCTGGCGCGCGATGAGATCGACCAGATCAAAAAGCGAATCGCGGCAGGCAAAGACGTGCTGGTCATCGGTGATCCCCTTGCGGGAAAAACGCGAGCAGTTTATGAAGCCCTCAAACATGCAGAAAACAAGACGGCTGTCACCATCCCGCGAATCGTCGATGTCAACCCGAACGAGTTCAAGGTTCCCCAGCATCTGTCGGGGACCCGCAAAGGTGTACTCTTAGTAGACGATATTAACAAGTACGTCTCCAAACAGCACTTTGAATACTTGTTGCAGCAGTACATTGACAACGGCTATTTGATCGTCGCCACCTGTCGCAAAGGTCCGGAACTGGCCAGGGCAAAGTCGGCGCTGGAGCAGATATTCGCGTCATTATTCAATGATCCGGTAGAGATCGGCAAGGTCAGCAGAGAAGACGCCCAGACTGCTGCTGAAGCCACCGGTCTCGAAATGCCGGACAGCTTCGACGGCAATATCGGCTCAGTCTTCATCGAGTTAGAGACAATGCGGCAGCGCTACGATAACAGCTCCAACGAGGGCCGCGCTGTACTGCGCTCAATCAAGCGGCTGTTCATGGGTGGTGTGTACGAGGAGGGCGGCATCTATTCCGAGGGGCACCTCAAGAAAGTGTGCGAAGAGATTGTGGGGCTGAAGCTTGAAAAGTATAAATGGCGCGAGCTTCTGGATTCTCTGGCCAACCTCTCCTTCCTCCGACCCGACAAAGAGGGCATCGCTGTGGAAGAGACATATATCGAACAGATATTCAAAGTCGACTGCTCACTGCTTGACAACTTCCGCGAACTGGCCGACCTTTTCTCCGATGATCCGGAGGCTCTGTTCAAGGTCGCAAACCGCGCCAATAACACGGACTACTCGGCCGAGCTGGGCGATGACTACGTCAGGGTGAAGCGTCTGGCTGTTCAGTCCTTCCAGGGCGTACTGTCACACTGGTCATTGAAGACACATCCAGAGCGATATGCAAGAACCCAGGGCAGTCTGG
>JAUXCD010000196.1 GCA_030619085.1 Candidatus Zixiibacteriota bacterium | reverse complement strand
TATCGGCACCGGCTCTATCAAGGTATCGGTGACGGTTACCGTTACCGTATCGTATTCGGTGATGGTGATCGTTTCATCGTCCCCGCAGCCGACAGCAAATATCAGCATTAAAGGCAGAGCGACCAGCAAAAGAGGAACTAATTTTCTCATGTTCCAAAACTCCCTTTTAGGATATGATTAAAATGGTTGTTTCTATACCATGCGAATAAATTCTACGAGACGCGACTCCCTGTTGGCAACAAAAAACTAAATTCGGGGAATTGCGACCACACCGGTCAAATGCAGCCAAAAAGGGCTGCCGGTAAGGAAGCCCTTTAGAAATCTGTGGGGAATGGAATCAGCGCAGTTTGCGCACCTGGGGGTTGGATTTCTCACCGTTGAGCATCTCGATCAATTCCCTGATCTGGTCCACACTCCCGATGCCATTGCCATCGGCTGCAGCAGGCGCTGTACTAAGGCCGTCGCCGATAATTATCTGTACCGAATCGGCCGCTGCCAGGCTGTAGATGTTCCCGATTACGGCATTGCCCGCCATGTTGCCCTCGGTCGATTCCGGATCGGGGCCGGATACCGGTACCACTCTGATATCGTACAAGCCGTTGTACGGGGCTAACGAACCATCGATGACAAACTGCGTATCGGGCGTGGAGCCGATGAACATCTGGATATACTGCGACGACTCAATTTCCCAGGTATACCCCAGGCTCAGCCCATACCAGTCGGCGAATTCAACTGGCTCCCAGACTATCGTAAATGCCGCCCCGGCATTGCTGGAATCGCCGTCGACAGGAGCTACAATGACAGGCGAATCATCGGTGAAGTTGAGAAGTTTGACCGATGCCGAACTCTGAGTGGTTCCGGAATGGACTTTGATTTCAGCGGTGTCACCAGCCACCAGCCTGGTGTCGTTGGCGTTGTCGTAAACGGCGAAACCGACTGGTTCGATAACGCTAATGGAAGTCCACAGCCCCACGACGGCCTGGGAATCGGCCACAATGACCGAGTCAATGATCGGCTCCAGCGGACCGTAGGAATAAATGTCGGCGTACATGTAGAGGTCGGGATCGACGAACACGTATCCGGAAATATGCGCCGGAGGTGTTTCGGTAAGGGTGTCGGTAATTGTCAGTGTATCGGTGACATAGACCGTATTGGTTACTGTCTTATCTTCGCCGCAGCCGCCGAAAAGGAAGGCGGCGCCCAGCAGACCGATAAGTATCAGGACCGGTATTCTCTTCATGGAATCTCCTTTGCTTTTATATTACTCAGAACGGATTTGCCCGTGGATTATTCTGTCAAATCTATATCGTCCGGCGAGGCCAGACAAGTTATATATATTTTCAGGTTTATTTCGTCACCTTTGTCCCGGATTGTAAACTTGACACCCGCCCCGGGGCGGCGTTGTTTCTCGGTAGCACCTTGAAATGACAGGAGAACGGTATGTTGAAAGACATCGCCCTGATACGTATGCTGGCCACCGCGGCCACCCTGATATTGATTCTGGCGACCTCCCCTTATGCGCAATCAAGCGACTCCTCCAGGGCCATCGATACCACTGTGGTTGACACCTCCGCTGCCGCCGGCAGTACCGACGTTGAGATACCAGACGAGGCTGACGAGTCTATTTATCCCATGTCCGAAGAGCGAAAGGCGAAGCTGGCATCCTATTCTCGATTTAACCATATCTGGCGTTTTGTGAATTTGTTTATCGGACTGGGCATACTGGCGCTGATACTGTTTACGGGGCTGTCGGCCAGGCTGCGCAATTGGGCCAAAAAAGCCAAGAAGAAATTCCTGGTGGTTTGGCTGTTTATGATACTGTTACTGGTGGTGGATTACCTGCTTAATTTTCCGTTCAGCGTGTACCGCAACTTCGTTGTCGAAAGCAACTATGGCTTTATGAACCAGACTTTCTGGGAGTGGCTGGGCCAGGATTTACTCGGTCTGGGCCTTTCGGCCATCATCGGAATCATCCCGATGTGGTTTCTTTATCAGGTAATAAGCAAGTATCGGAAGTGGTGGCTGGTATTTGCAATTGGGGCCATCCCGTTTGTCATATTCTTCATTGTCATTGCGCCGGTATTTATATCGCCCTTATTTAATGATTTTGTCCCCCTGCAGGACCAGCAGCTCAAGACGGAAATTCTCGACCTGGCCTCCCGGGCCGGTATCGAGGGGTCGGAGGTATTCCAGGTGGACGCCTCCCGACAATCAACCAAACTAAACGCTTACGTAACCGGCCTGTTCGGCACCAAGCGGATCGTCCTTTATGACACGATGATCAATAGTTTCACGCTGGATGAGATAAAGTTTGTCATGGCCCACGAGATGGGTCACTACGTGATGCACCATGTCTGGTACGGGGTGGCGATGGTAATCATCTTCATGGCGCTGGCTCTATGGATAACAAGCCGGACTATCACGGTCGTCATCAGACGCTTCCAGCGGCGCTTCGGCTTTGAACGCCTGGGCGACATAGCTTCCCTGCCGCTGATAATGATGTACGTCACGGTTCTGATGTTTCTTTTCAACCCGGCCATCAACAGTATCAGTCGCTACATGGAACATCAAGCCGACACCTATGGCATGAACATATCCGGCGTTTCCGGAGAATCGGCCGCTGTGGCGTTTGACAAACTGGCGGTGTACAACCTCTCGGACCCGGACCCACCGGCGATCATCGAGTTTTGGTTCTACAGTCACCCGGCTCTCAAAAAGCGTATGGAGTTTGTGCGCAGCTATGTACCCAACTGATGCGCGTTGGCTGCCTGGTTATTGCCGGTTTGCCACGTGTCATGAGGCCAGTTAAAAAAAATAATTGCACCGTTCTCAACAACATCCTATCTTTTTGTAAATAGGAAAGTTACAGACTATGGCTATTGATGCGTCGATATTCAAAGCTTATGATATCAGGGGTGTTTTCCCCCAACAGCTGAACGGTGAGATTGCCTACAAAGTCGGATTTTCCCTGGCCGCCTACCTGAAACCGAAATCGATCGCCGTCGGCCGCGACATGCGGGTATCCTCCGAAGAACTGTTCGAGGAACTTTCACGAGGTATCAAAGATATAGGTGTGGATGTAATCGATTTGGGGTTGACATCCACTGATGCTCTTTATTTTGCGGTGGGCAAATACGGCTACGACGGCGGCGTGATGATTACCGCCAGTCACAATCCAAAACAGTATAACGGCTTTAAAATCTGTCGCAAAAACGCCGAGCCACTGTCGGGTCAACAGGGACTGAACCAGATTCTCAAAAGTATCCAGGAGAATAACCTGCCGCCGGTATCGCCGTCGAAAGGCGTCACCGCGCGGCGTGATATTTCCGAGGCTTACGCGCAGCACTGCCTGTCGTTTATCGACACCTCGGTTATAAAGCCGTTCAAGATTGTTATCGACGCCGGCAATGGTATGGCCGGGGCGACCCTGCCACCGGTTTTGGATAAACTGCCGATTGAGGTGGACCGGCTGTTTTTCGAACTTGACGGGACATTCCCTAACCACCCGGCTTCTCCTATCGAGCTTGAAAACCTTGTGGATCTGCAGAAACAGATTTCTGAATCAAAAGCCGACTTCGGTGTAGCTTTCGACGGTGACGCCGACCGCATGTTTCTGGTGGATAAATTCGGCAAGCAGATAGGTGGCGACATGGTCACGGCACTGGTGTCGAAATCACTGCTGAAAAAACATCCCGGAGAAACGATTCTGTACAACCTGATTTGCTCCAAGGCCGTTGCGGAGCTGGTCACGCGGCTGGGCGGCAAGGCAATTCGGACGCGGGTCGGCCATGCCCTGATTAAACCGCTGATGAAACAACACAACGCTATCTTCGGCGGTGAACATTCCGGCCACTTCTACTTCCGGGACAACTGGTTCGCCGATTCCGGCCTGATTGCTTTTTTGGTCTGTCTGGAGTTGATGTCGGCCGAGGGCCGGGAGTTGCATGAACTGGTAAAAGAGATCGATCCCTATGTCCGCTCGGGCGAGATTAACAGCCGGGTGGATTCGATTAAGGATAAAATCGAACAAGTCGCACAAGCGTTCAGCGATGGCGAGCAGGATTGGATCGACGGGCTAACGGTTCAGTATGACGACTTCTGGTTCAACCTGCGCCCGTCCAACACGGAGCCGCTGCTGCGGCTCAATGTCGAGGCTGCCAGTCAGGACCTTCTGGACAAGAAAGTGAAGCAGGTGCTGTCTATTATCAGGAGTTGAAACGGTGGACAAAGCTCTCAAGAAGATTTTGGTGGTCGATGACGACCGACATCTACTCGAATTGCTGATTGACACCCTGACGGCAATCGGCTATGAGTCAATGGGAGTATCCGACGGCCTGGAAGCTCTGGAATGCCTGAAGACACATAAGTTCGACCTGGTAATATCCGACATCCGCATGCCCGGTTTGGACGGGATCGGGTTACTCAGGAAAATCCGTCGGTACTACTCTGATCTGCCGGTTCTGTTTATCACGGGTGTGGACATGCCTGAGGTAATCGGCAAAGCCAGCCCGGACGGTCTTCTGGCCAAGCCGTTTCGAATCTCCCATATCGAAGAGATGATCAATGACGCCCTTTCGGGGAAAGAAGAAGTTGTCGCCAACGCCATCAGGAAGGTGCTGGTGGTGGATGATGATGACACTTTCCGGGAGATGCTATCGGACGCGCTGCGCTATAACGATTACATTCCCTTTGCGGCTGCCGGCGGTAAAGAGGCTCTCCGGGAACTTGAGAACGGCAGTGTCGATGCCGTCATAACCGACATCAGGATGCCGGGGATGGATGGAATAGAACTACTGAAAACCATCAAGGATCAGTATCCGGACCTTCCGGTCATTTTGACCACCGCCTTCTTCGACCGCGATGATCTGGAAAGTTCTCTCGGTGATCAGGAAGCGGACGGTTTTCTGGAGAAGCCTTTTCGTGTCGAGAAGGTGATGGAATTACTTGAGAGAATATCTCCAGTGGCCAGGCCGAGCAGCCACTGACGGCGCCATTTTCCCCAAGTTACCCATAAAGCAAAAGCCCCGCAGTTGCGGGGCTTTTGATATAGATGTTAGCTGAGGTATTATTATTTACTTCAGCAGGACCATCTTTTTGGTATCGGAGTAGTTTCCGGCAACCAGTTTATAGAAGTAGACACCGCTGGCATGCATGGAAGCATTCCAGTCGATTTCAACCGTACC
>JAUXCD010000155.1 GCA_030619085.1 Candidatus Zixiibacteriota bacterium | reverse complement strand
GGTACGGTTGAAATCGACTGGAATGCTTCCATGCATGCCAGCGGTGTCTACTTCTATAAACTGGTTGCCGGAAACTACTCCGATACCAAAAAGATGGTCCTGCTGAAGTAAATAATACTACCTCAGCTAACATCTATATCAAAAGCCCCGCAACTGCGGGGCTTTTGCTTTATGGGTAACTTGGGGAAAATGGCGCCTCTCCCCGGCCGTCTTTCAAGCCATATTTTATCTACCAACCGAATGGAAACCGATTGACAAATAGGGCTGATTTTGATATCATCAGTAACTTATGTTGCTGTAAGGGCAACTGCCAAAATCACTTGTGCTATTAATCTTTGGACTTTTCGGAGGTTGTTCGGTGAAGGAATTCAAAACTGATAATATTCGTAATATCTGCCTTGCCGGCCAGCGTGGCTGCGGTAAAACGAGCCTGGCTGACGCTGTTGCCTTTTGCACCGGTCAGAACAACCGTATCGGTCGAGTAGATGACGGCAGCTCGCTTCTGGATTACACCGATGGGGAAATCGCACGCAAAACCTCAATTTCCTCTAAGCTGATGGCCTGTGAGTGGAACAATACCAAAATAAACCTGCTCGATTGCCCCGGACACTCCGACTTTGTCGGTGAGCTGCTGGGAAGTCTCAAAGTCAGCGAAACGGTCGGGATCCTGGTTAGTGCCCCCGCCGGAGTGGAGGTTGGTACCCATGTCCAGTGGAAGTCGATCGACAAATTCGATATCGCTCGTTTCTTCTTTATCAATAAAATGGAAACCGAAAACGCTGACTGGCAGAAGTGCCTCAGCGAAATCAAGGACTCCTTCGGCAAGCAGGCCGTGGCCGTGCAGATCCCAATCGGCCAGGCCGATTCTTTTAAGGGCATCATTGACCTGCTCCACATGAAGGCTTACCAGTTTGACGCCGATGGCAACCGTACCGATATGGATATGCCGGCCGACCTCAAGGACACGGCCGAAGCTGCACGCGAGGCCTTGATCGAGGTTGCCGCCGAGGCCGATGACGCTTTGCTGGAAAAGTACTTCGATGAAGGCACGCTCTCCGACGCCGACATGCTCAACGGACTGAAGCTGGGCATCCGGTGCGGCAAAGTCTATCCGGTGCTGTTCGGTTCCGCGTCGCAAAACGTCGGCGTGAAGATCCTGCTCGATTTCGCCGTCGATTACCTTCCCTCCCCGGATCAGGCGGCGCCCATCAAGGCCGTCAAGACCGGTACCGAGGATACCGTCGAGGTGGCGTTAGACCCCTCCGGCAAGACGCTGGCGTATGTGTTCAAGATTGTCTCCGAGGGCCATTTAGGTGAGATGACATTCCTAAAAACCATCTCAGGGACCATCAAATCCGGCATGGATTTCGTCAACCAGGCCAACAGGAACGGCGAGCGGGCCACCCAGATATATACCTTCCATGGCAAGAATCGCGATGAGGTCACATCGGTCCCGTCTGGCGATATCGGTGTCCTGGTCAAGCTGAAAGATACTCATATAGGCAACACTCTCGCGGATTCTTCTTATTCTGTGAGCGTCGTTCCCATAGAATTTCCAAATCCCGTTATGGATGTAGCTATCAAGGCCAAATCCAAAGGTGACGAGGAGAAGATATCCAATGGCCTTCACAAGCTCCTGGAAGAGGACCCAACCTTCCGCCTGACCTCTGATGCCGCTCTCAAGCAGCAAGTCCTCTATGGCCAGGGCTCCACACAGATTGAAGTCCTGACCGAGAAGCTGCATAAGCGTTTTGGGGTCGAGGTTGCATTGGTCAAGCCACGCATTCCTTACCGTGAGACCATCAGAGGCAAGGCCGAAAAGCAGTATCGCCATAAAAAGCAGTCCGGCGGTCGCGGGCAGTTTGGCGATGTCTTCCTCAGAATTGAGCCAAACACCAGAGGAGCAGGCTTTGAGTTCCTCAATCAGATTAAGGGCGGCGTGATTCCCAGCAAATTCATTCCGGCCGTTGAAAAAGGCGTCATTGAGGCCCTGGCGAACGGCGGTCTGGCCGGCGCGCCGGTGGTAGATGTCAGGGTGGCTCTGTACTTCGGCTCCTTCCACGAAGTCGATTCATCGGATATGGCTTTCAAAATAGCCGGCCTTATGGCCTTCAGAGAGGGTTACACTGATTGCAAACCGGTTCTGCTGGAACCGATTTTCAATGTCGAAGTCACGGTCCCGGATGAATTCACCGGCGATGTCATGGGCGATCTCTCGTCCCGCCGCGGCAAGATTGCCGGGATGGATCCCGACGGTCGCAATCAGATCATCCGTGCCGCGGTGCCACAGTCCGAACTCTATCAGTACTCGGTTGACCTACGCTCAATGACCCAGGGACAGGGTATCTACTCGCTGGATTTTTCCCACTACGAGGAGGTCCCCCACGAACAGACCCAGAAAGTCATTGAAGAAGCAAAAGCTCTGAAAGAAGACCAGGATAAATAAGCCCTTTCGGTAGAAGAATCTATAAGAAAGGCCGGGTTGATTTGACCCGGCCTTTTTTTGTTTGTACTCACCAGCGGTTCGTGACAAAGTCTTAGCCTTGCCCTGAAGTATCCACTTCCTCCTCAGCCGGTGGGGTTTCCTCTGGTGGGGCTTCCTCCGGTACGACCTCGGTCGCCTCAGGCACGGCCGTCGGCGCGGTAATAGTGAATGAAACTGACTTGAAGATGTTACCCTCGGCATCGACAATCTTCACCTGCCAGTTCCCGGTCCACTGCGGCAAAATGTTCTTCGAGCTCCAGGTGCGCCAGAGGGAACTGCGCACGGGCAACTCCACAGTGGCCATCTCCTGTTCCTCATAGAACCAGACATGTTTGATGATCACGCTGTCGGTGGCCCCGGTCACCTTGGTCCAGAGAAACACCTGACCGACATCAGCCGGAAAACTCTCGGCCGGTTCGACCGGCTCTCGTTCCAGCACCGAGCGACAGAGTTGGGACTCTATCGTCATACCTGGCGCGGCTGCCGGCGGAGCCTGCGCAAAGGCTATAGCCGGGCAAACCAGACACAGTATTACACTGCACAAAGCACGCATTGACATCTCTCCCTCTTTGTTAGGACGGCACTACGCTGTTCGCAGCAGAACTCCGTTGGCACCAGAAGGAGTTTGCCATCCAAAGCGCCGACCTGTTGATAGATTCTGGAATCGTCTTACGTTAAGTAGCTGGATACCGAGGTGATCAGATTTCGTCGGCCAACTCAACTATCCGCTTGTACGGAATAGCGGTCCAGCTTTCGGCCTGGGAAGCGCCGTTGGCGCGGCTGATCATCGACACCTTCGCCGCAACTTCCTCATCGGGCGCTTCGTAGATGTCCATGAAATCGAAACTCCCCAGCAGCCCATAATGAGCAATGAACTTCACCTCCGGGCATTTCTTCCTGACCTGATCGAGCCATCGCTGGCCGATCTTCTCGCGGTCCTTCATCTTCGACGCAACTTCCGCAGACAACTTCGTCATGAGTATATAGGTTCTCATATATTCCTCCGGTGACTGATTTAATCAGATACAGATACTCTTGCATTCGCAAGATAAAAAATCATTGAGCAGGATGCCAGTAATCATCGCAGAAAAAGATGGTCAAGCGAAACGACGAATTTTGCGACTCGCTGACAGAGAGGCACAGACGCTGCCGGTTCTTAAGCGTCCAGCCAGTCGGCGATTTGGTCCATTGCCTCCAGTACCCTGCCACAGTGAGTTGCCAGAAACGTCTCAGGAAGGGGTTCATCCAGGGGAATCGTCTCGCTGGCCGACAACACCCGGGCGCCATCGAAATCAACATACGCCAATCGGGCGGTGAGTTCCTCGGCCGGCCGCTCAAACACCACGCCCGGCAGGATAGCCACCCCGGTATCGGCGAGAAGTTGATTACACATACCGACGCTGTCATGGATGCCGCGTTTCGCGAGTCGCTCTTTCAGAGGCGAGAAATCCGGGAACAGGTAGAAAGCGCCGTCAGGCGGATGCACTCGTACCCCGGCGGCAGTGAGGGTCTCGACACAACTCGAGCCCAGGGCGGAGAGAATCCGGCGGGCATGCCACAGGTACCTTTCGATTCTGATCCCACCTTTGAAGGCCCGCACGGCCGCCCACTGGATGGGTGCGCTGACCGAGGTATAGGTTTCGCTGCCCATCGCCGCCATAGTCTCCATCAGCCAGTCGAGGTTGTGCGGTATGGTGAATGTCCCCAGCCGCCACCCCCCGGCGCCACACCACTTGGACAGACCGGAACTGATAATCGTCCCTTCGGGATAGAAACGTGCCACTGATATGTGTTCACCCTTGTGGTGCAACTGACCGTAGATTTCGTCTGACAGCAGGATGATATCGTACTTGCGCGCGATTTCCGCAATCTTCTGAAGTTCGCCACTCGTATAAGACCCGCCATCAGGATTCGACGGATAGTTGAGAACCAGGATGCGTGGACGGTAGACATCATTCTCACTGTCGCACAACTGCTCCAGTTGCCGGGGGGTAACGCGCCAGTTATCTTCAAAGCTGGTATGAATGATGCGGACTCTGCGGCCGATGATCTGCGCCTGTGGCACATACGAAACCCAGCATGGCGATGGCACAACCAGTTCGCCGTAAAAAGCCAACTGCAAAAGGAACATCAACTCTTTCGAACCGGGTCCGATCAGGACATTGTCCGGCTGGTCATCGACATGGTCTTTGCGCTGGTGAAACCCGGCCACGGCCTCCCTCAACTCCGGCAGTCCCTTTGCCGGGAGATAATCTTTTTCGTGGGCGTGAAGTTTCAGCGCATCCACCACCGGCACCGGCACCGGGAATGGTGACTGTCCCAAACCCAGGCGGTAGACCGTCTTACCTTCGCGCTGTAGCTGCTTTGAACGCTCGTTGATGGCCAGCGTGGCAGACGTCCCCAGTCCCCTGACATTCAGATTCAAGCTGACATGCTTCTCAATATGCATTTTGTTCCTCGACCATTATGTCGGCACAATTCCCAATGCTCCCGAGTGTCATCTTCCTGATGGAACCTGACAAACCCCATTCGAAGACACTGAGTTTTGACCGGGAAATCTGCCACCTCAAGAACGGTTTGTCAAGAACTCTTGGCAGTTATCGGCACCCTGGATGAGATGCATCTTCGCCAGGCAAGCGCGATCGCTACCCCATACAGAAGCATACCTATCGCCAGGGCAGCGTACCAATATGAGACGGGCATCTGCTGCCGCATAACGGCGTCGGCGTTGCTCAGAAAAGATGCCAGGACGGATGCCGTAGCCAGTATCGACAGCAGCCAGGAAAGCCGACCGGGGCTGAAGTCTCGGCCGAGATGGATGCATCGGATAATCATAAGGCCGGCCACGATCAGGACTATCGATACCAGCAGAGGCGCCAGCACCGGACCGGTCCAGACAACCGGAATCAAAAACAGGATATCCCAGTCAAACAGCGAGGCCGGCCAGCCCAACGTTGTTTTCAGCCAGATATAGTAGAAGATGTCCCAAATCCCGAACTGCAGGGTGAAGTAAGCGAATCTCTCCCATACGGTTCGGCCGGCCAGCAGAGCCACCAAGGCTATCATCATCATTGTCGCCAGTTCGCGAAACAGTTCGACCACTAGAATATTATCCGGAATAACTCCTAAGGGAAATGTAAACCCATCCGGGTAATAGAGTGCTCTCAGGTAGACCACCACCGAAGTCTCGACCCAGGCCATAGCCACGGCGAAAACCGCGACAATTATCAGTTTGTGCGATGTACTCATTCGGTAGTCCCGGATTGACTATTCAAAGTATGGTGAACCGGAAAGCGCAACAGCAGTCGGGTCGTCGAAGCGAAAGAACTATGGCCCGGCCCAGCGAGCAACTATCTCTTCGGATACCTGGGGAGCCTGGTCATTGCCTGTAACCACATCGTGGTAGATATCGAGCACTTCGTCCGGATGCAGCATAGCATAGAAGAAAGCTGACTTGCCGCCCGTGTCCAGAATTTCCGTGAAAATGCGGTACCCCACATAGTAGTGTGGAACCGGCCTAAAGGCCGGGTACTTCTTTAGCAGCTTTCTGGCCCTGGTCGGCGTGTAATGTGTTGTTAGATACTGTTTGAACCACATCAAGGCGCGGTCGTGGTCAAAACTGTTTCTCATGGACAGGTATTCACTTTCGCGAATTTCTCCATGGCTAAGCCTGAGGAATACTGATTCCCAGGTGGCAAAGATCTCCTCACCCAATCTCGTATCGAGAGCCATACTCTGGGCGCATTCCGGCAGGTTCTCCCAGTCGCAGAAGCGGGCCGTGCCCTCCATCAGCACAGCGTCACGCCACTGTTTCAGAGCCTTGGCACGCCAGCTCTTGTCGCTTTCGGCGTCGGAAGCTTTCGTCGACTCGGCCAGCCAGTCTCCGTAAATGACATGATGCAACTCATGAGCAACAGTACAGACGATCATTGCCACGCAGACACTATCTGATACAGACTCGACCAGGGCGAATTGCATCAGGTCGACGTAGATGCTCCCACCCCGACGGAAGCAACCCCGGTTGCCATCGAAATATAAGTACACATCGACGGTATCGTGAAATCCCTCGACCAGCAAGGG
>JAUXCD010000192.1 GCA_030619085.1 Candidatus Zixiibacteriota bacterium | reverse complement strand
CTCGTCGGAAATCACGGTGCGCACCTTGTCCACCTTGATGCGCGCCGGACAGACGCGGGCGCACTCGCCGCAATCATTGCAACTGACCGGGTTGCGCTTTATTTTGTGCGGGCTAAGCAGGCCTACAATTCCCAGAAGGGCGCCGTACGGGCAGAGATAACGGCACCAGAAGCCGCGAATTACCAGCGACAGCAGCATCAGGCTGCCGAGCACGATCAGGGCGAAACGGCTGATGTCGACGAAGAAGTAGTACATCTTGACGTCGGCCAGAAGATTGTACGGGCTGTCGAGGAATTGCTTGAGAGCGAACTCGCCCATCACGAAGAAGATCGAATAGACGAAGAATGCCAGCAACAGATACTTGATTGAGCGCAGGGGATAGTCGAGCCAACGGGGGAAAGACAACCGCCGTCCGAACAGCTTATCACCGAGATCACCGAGCATCTCGGAAATAAGTCCGACCGGACAGAGCCACGAGCAGAATGATTTGCCGAACACCAGCGACACCAGTACGATAGCCGCCAATATGAACAGGCCCGCCGGGTGGTAAGGATGAATCGAGCCTGACAGGATGAAATAGTACAGGCTCATAAGTGAGCTGATGGGAAGGAATCCTTCCACGCCCGGCGGGCGTTCTGTGAGTGGGGTAACTCCGCCGGAATCGAGATGGCTTACGAACTGGTAAAATTCGACGCCGATCCAGATGCACAAAAGAGCAAACAGAATCTGCACTACCAAACGCAAAGTCTGGGTGACTGGCCGCCGCTGGCGCGGCGTGGCGCTTGCCTGTGACCTGAATTTGTTTGCCACTGCCCTAATCATAACATCACCCGATTCTTACAATTCAACACGTCCCTTGCAACTGTTCTGTGTCGGCTGGTTGGTTGGCGCTTGTTGCACGGTAATGCCGCCCCTGATGCCGGCCGTGTGAATCTCCAGCGGGATTTCCGGGGCCATCTCATTGCGGGCCATGACCGCTGCCTGGCCTATACCGCCGCAGCAGGGAACTTCCATACGCAGAACGATAATGCGGGCCGGTTTGGCGACCTTGCAGATCTGGGCCAGTTTTTCGTAGTGCGCCTGAAGGTTCGAGCTTGGGACATCCGACCACGACCGCCTTGCCGGTCAGGTAACGCTGGTGGAAATCCGGGACGGCGAAGGGGACGCAGTCGGCGCAGATAACCAGTTCGGCCCCCTGCAGAAACGGAGCATGGGGAGGTATCAACGAAAGCTGCACCGGCCAATGGCCGAGTTGAGAATCCTCGACTGGCTGGTCAGGTGACTGATTTGATTGGGCCCGTGGCCCCATCTGGTGCATAGCGCTGCCGGGGCAGGCGGAGTAGCCGGAAAGCTGGGTGTGAACCGGGGGGTTTTTTTGGGCCAGGTGCGTCTCCACCGCGGCCTCATCGAAATCCGGAGCCTCGCGCTGCTCAACCGTTATCGCGCCCCGCGGGCAATGGCCCAGACAGGCGCCGAGACCATCGCAGTAGGTATCGCTGATAAGTTTGGCCTTGCCGTCGATAACGGCAATAGCGCCCTCGGCACAGGCGGTTACGCAATCGCCGCAGCCATCGCACTTTTCCTCGTCGATCTTTATGATATTACGCATCGGCATAATTTTTCAACTCCTCTTGCTTTGTTTGGCAATAAGGTCGGAACAAGGCGGTATTTGGGCTTTGACGGAAGTCAAAAAAGGTGTATTTTAGTCGATTTTTTTGCCCTCGGCCAGGGTGGTCAGGCGGTCAGCCTGGAGAATCTCTATCTCTTTGCCGTGTACCTCGATAACGCCCGATTCACGGAGTTTGCGCAGCGCGCGGGAGAGGGTTTCATTGATAGTGCCCAGTTCGCGGGCAATCTCGGTCTTGCTGGTGGGCAGATTGAACCGGACTGATTGGCCGCTCCGGGATATTTTCAGCAGGTAGCCGGCCAGACGGGAAGTGACATCTTTCATAGACAACGCTTCCAGCTTGTCGGCAAACTCCCTCAGCCAGGCCGACAGTGCCCCCATCATTTTCATGGCGATCTCGGGCGAGGCTTTGATAAGGGCAAAGAAGGGATCGCGGGGGACTAAAAGAATTTCGGAGTCATCAAGCGCCTCACAACTGGCAGGATAGGTGCCGTTGCCGAAAATGGCCGCCTCGGCAAATAGCTGTCCCGGTCGGATGCGATGCAGGGTGTACTCCTGGCCATCGGGCGATGACCGGAATATGCGCACTGATCCCGACATCAGCACGAAGAATCCTGCTGCCGGGTCGCCCTCGGTGAACAGTTGCTGATGGGCAGTGGCGTTGCGGAGCGTGCAGATTTCGGCGAGCCGGGCGGTCTCGGCGTCGTTAAGCCCGGCGAAGAGCGCGCATCGCTTGAGCGTGTGGATATCAGGCATGTCTAAAGATTGGAATGTTGAGGGTGGTTATCAAGTTGAAACGGTGGCATGGCCACATTTATGCTTCGCCTGTTCCGCTGCATCTGTGTTGGACAATGTACAGTGTGTTACATGAGCGCGAAGCGTAAAACACGCCTCGCGTGTGGGCGGCAGACGTCCTCGTCTGCCCCTGCTCATGGAGGCCTGAGTACACCACGAGCATTGGCTTTTTCTCGCGCCACATGAACGGTTCCCCGGTTTAGGAGTTCTTTATATGTAGGCTGAATCTCGCTAAAACTGATCGCGCAATCACTCGTCAACAGACCGATTACCCTTCACTAAATCTCCGTCCAACCGTCTCGTCTCAGCTTCTATTTCCTCTATCACTGTTTCAAGGCTGAGCGAAAAAGATGTGTTTATCAGCCTGCTCATTATTGTAATCAGTTGTACCCCGGTCAAAGTGAGATAAGGAACCTCCCCTGCATCCATTCCCGGGCTGAACTCCGCGTCCTTCATACTGAAGTATGTGGGAGTGTCCGCTACACTGGTGTGAGTGGATTCGCAAAATAGATCGTAACAAACCTGCAAATCACCAAGCCCGCATTCTTTCGCCATTTTCATTAGATTCTTACCGGACCAAGCATACCGAAAAGTAGGCTTAACTTCACCATTCGCCTTACATTCGTACAACCCCTTGTTCTTGTGATAGCGTGCCTCGTACTTTGGAAGCAGTTCTTGATATCGCTTGCGTACCAAGTCAGAGTAGGAATTATCCTTTACAATCTCTTTGGCCTTAAGATAGCCTCGGATAACCCCGTGGTGCCAATATTGCCCCGTTCTCTTCTCAGGATCCAGACTGATATAAGCCATCGACACAGTAGCTTCCAACACCTTTCTTGCCATAGTCCGCGCGTCCTCGGTGAAACCTCGGCTGCAAAGAGAAGAGAGGGATCGCAGGGAGTTATTTACCTTGATATATGTACTCAGAAGCGCAATTTGATAAAGTGATACATCGCCCTCTTTCATCCTTCTCGTCTCGAATGCATCAGCGATGTGATCATACAAACTCGTGCATTTATCCAATAGCCCGAAGTGATCAACGTATCGCTCATGCAGCTCCAAGTCTGGAAATTTAATGCTATCAGGAATGGTATTTCTCATCGATTACCTCCCCCGGCACAATCGTGACAAGAGTAAGTGCTGAAAGGAATCACTTTGATCCTCCCCTTTTTTTGAAATGGATGTCCTCCGCTCTATAATTATAAACGAATTGTGGTCAGCCGTCAAGGCGCAGGTGAGTTGATGTAGGTTAGTTGAGGTAGGTCAGGTTGCTTGCAACCTGATAAGCGGTGCTTAATCATGTGAATTGGGGCAGACCGGGAGGTCTGCCGCCCACAGACGGCGTGTGCTGCCGAAAAGGAGATACACATTATGCTTGATATCCGGCCTCGACCGTGATTATTTGATAAGCAGAATCGACACGGAGGGCAACAACGGGCCGGAAGACGAGACCTCTCGCCTGAGTGCTGCACTTAACAAGTTGCCAATCCGGTGTCACTACATCCGGGTAAATGTAGTCGAAAGTGAATTCAAGAAAATCGAATCAACAATACAAGGGGAAAGACATGAAGAACACGGAGAAAAATCTGAAGGCTGGCTTTGCGGGCGAGGCGCAGGCACGCAATAAGTACACCTATTTCGCCAAAATCGCGCGTAAGGAAGGTTATCACTACATCGCCAAAATCTTCGAAGAGACGGCCGAGAACGAACTTCGGCACGCCAAAGACCAGTTCGCCATGCTTGGCGGTATCGGCGAAACGGCGGCCAATCTCCAGGAAGCCATCGATGGCGAGCACTACGAGACGATGGACATGTATCCCGGGTTTGTCGCCGATGCCGAGGACGAGGGCAATATGAAAGCGGCGGCGCTGTTTGCTCAGATCGCGAAGGTCGAGGCCCATCACCGCGACCGTTATAAAAAACTGCTTGAAATGGTAAAGAGCGGCACCGTTTATAAGCGCGAAAAGCCGATTAAGTGGAAGTGCGCCGTCTGCGGCTACGTGCACGAAGGAACCGAACCGCCGGCCAAGTGTCCCTGCTGTCAGCACCCCAAGGAATACTACGAACCGGCCAATATGGATATCTAAGAGGGGAAGATGGCTGTATACAGATGTGACGTCTGTGATTATCTCTACGATGAGGACAAAGAGGGCACCGCGTGGCAGGACCTTCCCGATGATTGGGTATGTCCCGTATGCGGTGCCTCCAAGGCTTACTTCAAACCCGTAGGCGAAACGACGGCTGACGCATCGGCCGCTGAGGACGCGGCCCCTTCCGGTGGGTCATCTATCGACGAGTTTCGGCGGACGTCGGACGAGCTCGAAGACTGGATGACCGATATTCACACTATGGCCGAAACCGGGGAGTCGCTGATCGAGCCGATGCGAACCAAAATGTCAGTCATCTCGTGGGATGACGTACTGATCAAGGGGGCGCAGGTGGCCCGGATTCCGCTGAATGCCGATCAATCGGTGAAGACCACCACCGTTATCGGTCCGAACGCGAAGCAGCCGATGGTGATTGAGACGCCGATCTACGTCAGTCACATGTCGCTCGGGGCGCTGTCAAAGGAAGTGAAGATAGCTATGGCTAAAGGCAGCGCGGCCACAAAGACGGCAATGTGTTCCGGCGAAGGCGGGATTCTGCCAGAGTCGTTTCAGAATGCCTACAAGTACATCTTCGAGTACGTCCCCAACCGCTACAGTGTCACCGATGAAAACCTCAAGAAGGTCGATGCCATCGAGATCAAGTTCGGGCAGTCGTCCAAACCGGGCATGGGCGGACATCTTCCGGGGAACAAAGTCACGGCGGAGATCGCCGCCATACGCGGTTTCCCCGAAGG
>JAUXCD010000185.1 GCA_030619085.1 Candidatus Zixiibacteriota bacterium | reverse complement strand
CGGATGGTCACCCTATATCGGTCTGGGGATGCGGACCGGATTCCAGGTTCTTTCCGCCGAAGGGCGTGACCCCGAGAGCGGACTTGAGTACGCCTCCGAATCGGAACTCAAATTCGCCCTGGCTTTGAACGTCGGTATCGATGTCAAACTGACCAGCGCCGCGAGCAACCGCAACCATTTCGTGCTTTCGTCGGCAAACAGCTTTGATTTCCTGGGCACCGGCAACCGTCCCCGGTACCTGAATCTTGGCCTGGCGCTCAAATACTATTTCAGACCGTAAATATCGTATTGTTACCATAAAGCAGCTTAAAAGGAGCTATGCCTAACAACGTGAAGTTTTCATTTGCCAGATTGTCTTTGACTACTGCCGTCGCGGTGGTAATAATCGCGCTACTCGCCACCTGCGGGGGCGATGATCCCAACGGGCCGGACCGACAGCTCCCGATGATCTCGTCGTTCACCGCACAGCCCGCGTCGATTCTCATCACGGACACCACCGTTCTGTCATGGCAGGTCTCCTACGCCGACTCCGTGGGGATAAGTCCGCCAGGGCAGATGTTTGCGCCAGGCGATTCCGGAACTCTGGCCGTTGCTCCGACTGCCAGCACCCGCTACTGGGTCTTTGCGTATAACCAGTATGGCATGGATACCGCGTCTACGATTGTGACAGTCAGGGTGGTGCCGTTCCGCGTCCGCGCCACTCAAGGCAATTACTACCGGGGGACGATGGGCTCCGCTGAACTCAACAAACCGTTGACCTTCCTGGTCACTGATTCGGCCGGCAGCCCGCAGAGCGGTAAGAAACTTCATTTCAGTCTGCTCGATGGCGATGGCACTCTTTCGGCAGACTCCGGCGTAACCGATGGCTCCGGCGAATTCGCGCTGTCGCATACATTCGATGGTTCTCTCGGTACGGCCACGATTCGGGCAGCGTTTAGAGATTTCGACTCCACCGAGGTGTACCTGCGTTCCGACCTCCTGACTTTCGGTAACGGTGGTCAGGGCGGCTGGGTGCTTCTTGATGACCGTTTTCAGGACGTGAAAAACTTCCTCGGTGAGCCGGACCGAATCGACGATTTGAGCGCTGAGGAATTCATCTTTACATTTGCCATCTACGAAGAGAACCTCGGCGTTGTGGTAGCCCTGTACGACACGGCCAAGACCGGCATGGCCTATGACACAACCAGCGTTTACGCCGTATTCGTCGAGGATTCGATAGTCGATCTGGGCGGCGGGGTCATGAGTGCCCGTTATGAAGGCACGACGGCCAACGGATTGGGTGTCGGATCGTATTACTGGCGAGACATCGTTCCGGAAATGGGTGAGGCCGACTTAGTAGAATATGATGACACTGACCCGGAGCTTCTGGCTTGGCAAATCACCTACAATCTCAACGATAGTTCCCGTGTTTTATTCTGGGGGCATGTCTCTGATACGCTGGTGTTCCAGGTTGATATCAACGAAGAACTTGGCACGCCGACACCGGCGCCTGCTGGCTATGATATCCAAAGAGCCATCAGTGAATACCGCAAACTGCGCCATCGATAGGCGGCATAGGCACCATTTATTGCAAACTTGACACGCCGGTGGGCATCCGATATATTTCGCGCTCGTTTTGATAGCCAAATCATGAAAGGATATATGGTTTATGATTCGAAGACTGTTATTGATAGTAGCCGTATTCGGCCTGATTTTCGCCGGAACGGGATGCTCCAAAGATGAGGGCGCCGACAAGAAAGGTTCGGCCGCGGACACTATGAAGAATCAGGCTCAACAGAGCCAGGTTCCGACTCTGGACTATGACAGCCTGGAGGCGTTCCGCTACCCGATTAAGGACGAAAACAACAAGTTCGTCACTATCGCCACCGATTTCGGTAACATGACCCTGGAACTGTATCGTGATGTTGCTCCGGCCCACGCCGATTCGTTTTTGGCTCGAAGCCGCGATGGCTTTTACGATGGCACCATTTTCCATCGTATTATCAACCGCTTCATGATCCAGGGCGGCGACCCAACCGGCACCGGCACGGGTAATGCCGGATACTACCTCAAAGCCGAATTCTCAGACCTGTCGCATCAGGACGGAACTTTGTCGATGGCTCGTTCAACCGATCCCAATTCCGCTTCGTGTCAGTTCTTCATCTGTCTGGAGCGCAACCGGGCCACCAAGGGTCTGGATAAGACCTACACCGTTTTCGGTCAGTTGATCAAGGGTTACGACGTTCTGCACAAGATCGGAGCGCTGGAGTGTATTCCCAACCCGCACAACCCGCGCGAGGTCTCCAAGCCCAAGGAAGATGTCTACCTGAGGAAGGCTTTTGAATCCGACGCTGAGGGGAATCAGATTTAACGTGATTTCCGGTAGGCAATAGTCAGATTTTAGCAGTGGCGGGACACAACTGTGTCCCGCCTTTGTGCATATATCGCTTTTCAGGAACCGCCGGAAAGATTGCTCGTTAACTAAAGAGTGGATATGAATCCGAAAAAAATCGTGCTGCTGGGTTCCACCGGGTCAATCGGCCGCTCAACCCTTGAGGTTGTGGACCGTCACCCCGGCGCGTTCGAAATTGTCGCTTTAGCGGCCCACGCCAATACCAAATTGCTGGCCGAGCAATACCGCAAATACCGACCGACCTTTCTTTGCCTGGGCGCCCCGGACCGGGCCGAACAACTGAAGCAGCAATTGAAAGGCGAATCGGTTGAAATCCTCTCCGGAAACGAGGGCCTGCTTTCTCTGGCTGCATTAGAGCAGGTTGATATTGTCGTTAATGCCGTGGTTGGCGCCGCCGGCCTGACGGTTTCCATTGAAACCCTGAAAAACGGCAAATCACTGGCCCTGGCAAACAAAGAGTCACTGGTGGCCGGTGGCCCCCTGTTTCAGCCACTCGTCAAAAAGCACAAAGGGCGGATTCTGCCGATTGACTCCGAGCACTCCGCCATCTGGCAGGTCCTCACCTGTGGTCGGCCGACGGAAATAAAGCGCCTCATTATAACCGCCTCAGGCGGCCCGTTTCGTCAGTTGCCGGCCGAGGAGTTTCCCAAAATCACACTCAAACAGGCGCTGAATCATCCCACCTGGAGCATGGGGGATAAAATTACCATCGATTCCGCCACGCTGGTGAACAAGGGACTGGAAGTTATCGAAGCGGTCAATCTTTTCGAGATTCCGATCGACAAAGTCGATGTGGTCATTCATCCGCAGTCGATTGTCCACTCCATGGTGGAATTCATCGATTCTTCAATCATTGCGCAACTCTCCAGCCCTGATATGCGTTTACCTATTAGTTATGCTCTCTTTTGGCCGCAGCGGGTGGAGTCGGAATTCGGCCAAATGGATTTAAGCCGGCTGACTTCGCTGACCTTTGAACCGCCGGACACGGCGAAATTCCCGGCCTTGAAACTGGCTTACGAAGTAGCGCACACCGGCGGCACGGCTCCGGCCGTCTTTAACGCCGCCAATGAGGTGGCCGTGAAGGCGTTTTTGAAAGAAATGATTACGTTTGACAGAATTACCGATATTATAGCTTCGGTAGTTGAAAATATAAATGTTGTGTCCGAGCCGTCACTAAATGATATTTTGGCTGCTGACACCAGTGCCAGGAAACTGGCCGGAAAGGAAATTGAGAAAGCAAAATGCTGACTGCATTAGCATTCATATTCGTTCTTGGAATCCTGATTTTCATTCATGAATTGGGGCATTTTCTTGTCGCCAAGAAAGTCGGCATCCGGGTGGAGAAATTCTCCCTCGGCTTTCCGCCCAACATCTTCGCCAAACAATTCGGGGAAACGACCTATTGCATAGGCATTATCCCGCTGGGTGGCTACGTCAAGATGGCCGGTGAGAACCCGGACGAAGAAGCCACTGGTTCGCCCGATGAATTCATGTCCAAGTCGGTGCCCCGGCGGGCCGCCGTTATCTTTGCCGGGCCGTTCATGAACTACCTGCTGGCGATCTTCCTGCTTATCGGAATTGGTTATTTCGGCGGGCAACCTCTGGTCGACAACGACCGGGTGGTGATCGGTGAGCTTTCCGAAGGCGGCCCCGCCGAACAGGCGGGACTTTTGCCCGATGACCAGATAATTGCCATCAATGGCGAAGCTGTCTCGCAGTTTGACTCGTTGCGCGTGCGCATCAACGCCCGCGTCGCCGAACCGGTAACCATCACCTGGGTTCACCAGACCGATACGTTGACCAAAGAGATGGTTACGGCTATTTCCGAATATCCCAACGCTGAGGGCGGAATTGATTCGCTGGGTATTATCGGCTTTAATCAGAAGATAATCGGCTACAAGAAATACGGCTTGGGCGAGTCCATCTCAAAAGGATTCATAGCCACCCACGTGATTGTCTACGAGACGGTCAAATTTGTAAAGAAATTCGCCACCGGCCAGGTGTCCCCGAAAATGATCGGGGGGCCTCTGTTTATCGCCCAGCAGTCGGGTAAAGAGGCCCGCAAGGGCGCCGCCAGCCTGTTTTTCTTCATGGCTCTGCTGTCAGTGAACCTGGCTGTGCTGAACGTCCTGCCGATTCCGGTGCTCGATGGCGGTCATTTGTTGTTCCTGGGTGTCGAGGCTTTGCGCGGTTCACCGCTTTCCATGAAAGCCCGGGTTGCCGCCCAGCAGGTGGGGATTGTCCTGCTTTTGACTCTGATCATATTTGTGACTTATAACGATGTCATGCGCCTGTTCCGTTGAGGTGACGGTCGTTGTGAATCTTTTGACTCAAGACGACGTATAAGAGATTGACCGACATATAGATTGTGGCCCATTTGAAAAAGGTTCAGAAATGAGTAGACCTTCCTTCGCCGAAACCGTCTGGGACAATTTCAAACAGATTTTTGCCGCGGTGGTTCTGGCTATTATAATCAAGACATCCATCGTTGAAGCATACAAGATCCCGTCATCGTCCATGGAGGACACTCTGCTGGTGGGAGATTTCCTTTTGGCCAACAAGTTTGTCTATGGCGCCCGCCTGCCCCTGGTCAACTGGCAGCTTCCCGCTTTCTCAAATCCGGAGCCGGGCGATGTCATCATCTTTATATTCCCGCGCGACGGCGTCACGAAGTATATCAAACGCTGTATTGCCGGACCGGGGGATACAGTGGAGGTGGTTGACAAAGTCCTTTTTGTCAACAGCAAAGAGTTTCCCAATCCGGAGAGGTCCAGATACGAGGACGTCCGCAAACCGGGCGATAATTTTGGGCCCTATGTTGTTCCTCCAAAGTCCTATTTCATGATGGGGGATAACCGGGACAACTCGTATGACTCGCGTTTCTGGGGACCGGTGCGCAGGGAGTACATCCTCGGTGAAGCTATGATGATTCACTGGTCCTGGGATGATTCCCGGTTATCCGCGCCCGAAGTGTCAGTCACCGATCCGCTTTCGGTGCCGCGGATGTTTGTGTTCAATGCCATTCATTTCTTTGAGAAGGTGCGCTGGAGT
>JAUXCD010000141.1 GCA_030619085.1 Candidatus Zixiibacteriota bacterium | reverse complement strand
GTGCCACACCCCGGGCGCGATGGCCATCACGCTCGTTAGCCGGATACGAGGGGTTGAGTCTCACAAAGACCGGGGTGAAGTCGATCTTCAACTCTCGCATCATCAGCATCAATAGCGTGGAATCGTTGCCCCCGGAGAGGAACAGGAAAATGGGATGATTTTGACGGTCCAGACTGCGCAGGGTGTCGGATAAATCGTCGACAAACAACCGGCTATGTTGGGTTGCATCGGTATCTGTGCTCAAATCTGAAAAGTAGTTTCTGATTTTGATGCCGCTCTGATCAACTGTCAGCATGCTCGCCGGTGGCAGCTTGTGGCATCGCCGGACAAAGGTCGCTCCCCCGGTGGTATAGCGGTGCTTTTCCCAGTACTCGTACTCGTGTTCGTCGATCTCCAACGGAGCCTGATCTCGAAGCTGATCCAGGATGAACGAGTAGTCATCGCTGAGATAAGTCGTGTCACCAACCTGACCGGTGTATGTTCGGAAGCCACCGGCAATGTCGTTGGCCACCAGTGCCCGGTTCTCGTCAATGCCCACATAAAGGAAGTATCCTTTGATTTCATCTATTACATCGGGCAGAGTGTCGTTATCGACGGCACCTATGTTCTCATAAAGCGGGAAGCCAAAAAAGTGCAAGTCACCTCGGCTATGTGCTGGCTCGCCCTTGAGGTGAATTACCAGACGATTGGTTCCGTATGTGAGTTCACGGTGAAACATTGTACAGCAGTCGCATGCGGAGGCAGAAAGGGGTCCGGCCGGCATGAGGGTTTCCCCTATTCCATCAGGTCCCAGGTGATCGGTGTCCCCCTTTTTACGTCCTTGTTGACTTTTTTCCCGATGATCTTCTTATGGAATTTCGGCGGCAGGCCGCTTCCCGGTCTGATCGCCCGCATGTTTTTCTCGTTGAGCGCCTCACCCGCCTTCATATCTTCGACGACATACAGCGACCGACGAAACCTGGCTGATTCTTCCTCCGACTCACTTCGCGTATGGCTGATCGTACCCAATGACTGCCAGGCAATGTTGCATTCGACCACGAGGCTGCGGAATTCACCCGGTTCCAGGGAAAATGCAGCATCCACACCGCCTTCCGACCGTGAGAGCGTGAAGTGTTTCTCGACCATGCTTGCCCCGACAGCCACCGCCGCGACGGCCGTGCCTACCCCGAGCGTATGGTCTGACAAACCAACCTGCACACCGAACTTATCCCGAAGGTGCGGTATGGTGCGAAGGTTGGCCTCGATCGGTGATGCCGGATAAGCGCTGGTACATTTGAGCAGTATCAACTGCCGGCAACCGTTTTCACGGGCCGTGGTCACCGCCTCGCTGATTTCATCCTCCGAAGCCATCCCGGTAGAAATAATCACCGGCTTGCCGGTCTGCGCCACCCGGGCGATAAGCGGTAGATCGATATTTTCGAACGAGGCAATTTTGTAGGCCGGGGTCTTTAGTTCCTCGAGGAAATCGACCGAACGGTCATCGAAAGCGGTGCTGAAAGCAACCATGCCCAGTTCACGGCAACGGTCAAAGATCGGGCGGTGCCATTCCCAGGGCGTGGCGGCCTTCTGGTATAACTGATAGAGAGATTCGCCATGCCAGATACTATTGAGATCACTGATGACAAACTCCCCGGTGTCGATATCAAGCGTCATGCTGTCGGCGGTGTAGGTCTGAAGTTTGACGGCATGCGCCCCCGACAGGGCGGCCGCCTCGACAATAGCCAGGGCGCGTTCAAGCGACTGGTTGTGATTGCCTGACATCTCGGCCACCAGAAAAGGTGGATGCGTAGAGCCGATGGTGAAGGCGCCAATTTTGATTTCGGATTCGCTCATACGCTGCCTATTAATGCTTATCCTGCGGTTCAAAGGTGGCCCGGGGGAAATCTATCCGATCTTTCACTTCCCGCTCGTAGTCCTGTCGAAGGATACCGACTTCTACAACATCCAGGTATTCACCGTTTTTGTATACATGCTGCCGCCGCCGTCCTTCCACCTTCGAGCCGCATTTCTGGTGTAGACGTATGGCCTTCTCGTTAAATGCCAGCACTTCGCTACAGAACTTATTGAGCTTGAGGGTTTCGAACACGTACGCGAGGATATTCAACTCAACGGCTTTGCCAATCCCCTTG
The DNA here is from genome assembly GCA_030619085.1 of Candidatus Zixiibacteriota bacterium. Classification (GTDB taxonomy): domain Bacteria; phylum Zixibacteria; class MSB-5A5; order GN15; family FEB-12; genus JAUXCD01. Next base: position 5,007 of record JAUXCD010000141.1, on the reverse strand, counting down.
CCGCGCGCGTTTGGTGCACCAAGATAATGACCCACGTCACATCGATGGTTGACATCGTCGATTCGCACCAGCGACACCAAACCGACATCCTCTGAGTCGGCGGTAATTATCCAGTCCAGCCGGGTAGTGTCGGCGGCGATGCGCTCAAACCAGCTTCGCTGCTTCTCAAGGGAAAGATCAGGATCGGTGAACATATACCTGGTAACTTCGGGATTGGTCCGCCAGGCAAGAATCATTTCCAGGTCATCTTCCTTGATATTCCGGAAATGGAGTTTCATTCAAAGACCTCCATGTTGCTGCCAAAAGTCAAAACCAGTCGTGGGCTTCACATCAGGTCATCGCCCTCGCTTTTTGAGAGGTAAGTCGCTCCACGACACGACCGGTCCCCCGGCCATCAACCAGGAACATGGCGACACGGCTCATTTTCGCCAGTAGCGTCGGGTGTGATATCAGGTGCTGCAACTCCGTAACCATCTGCTCGGGTGTCACCTGCCGAGTCCGCCCCAGGTAGCGGCCGAATCCGATACTATCGGAGAGTCTCGCCACCTCGACCTGGTTGTCAGCCACAGCCACCGTTAGCGACGGCAGTCCCAGGCAACAGCGCTCCCATGTGGTGGTTCCCCCCGCGCCCAGCGAGAGGTCGGCACGGCTCATCAGCTCGGCCATGTTGGCGATATTCATATGAAAGGTCAGATTGTCGCTGCGCTCACACAGTTCACGGATTTGTTCGCTCCGCTCGTTGGCCTTGCCGGCCACCACATCAAAATGGATATCAGGCCGGTTCAACTGCCGGGCAGTCGCGATTGCTTTCTCTGTTTCTCCGGTGAGGTCGCTGCCGCCGAAAAATACGAACACCCGCCGCACGGCTCCATCGCGAGTTCGCAGACCGGCGCGCGCTTTGGCGAATTCCTCTCGAAGCATCGCGAACTGCGGTCCGGCCAGAACGATACAACCCGAAGGCACCAGACCGTCGTAGCGATGCTCATAATTCTCGTACAGGTTTTGATCCAGCAACACATCGCAGTCATGCTCTCGATCAGCCAGGTCATCGACCACCATTATGTGTGCCGTCCGCCCGCGAAGTTTCCGTTCCCATGCGCGCCCCAGGGCGTAATGATCGACTATCAGCCAATCAGGGGTAGCGGCATGACTCTCAATCACCGAGGTCGTCTGGGCGGCGTCTATCTCCTCGGCTACAGTCAGCCAGCGCGCGTAACCTTTGAGGCCGTCGCATGCATCGTTATCATCAGATGGCAGACGATACACCTCAAATCCGCGACTCTCAATAGCCGCACAGACATTTCCCGGCAGATCACGGCTAATGAATATAACCTCAGCGTCCCGGCCGCGAAGCGCCTCCGCCAGAGCGAGACACCTCATGACGTGGCCGGTGCCTATCTCGGCCGATGAATCTGTGCGAATAACTATTCTCATCTACGTTACCGGTTTCTGACTGACACCAGCGTTTATTTGCGCCCAAGTGGGGTTTTTCTCCATCAGGTCGAGACAATCCTGCATAGTATAGTCTGCCCTGACAGCATGGGCGGCTTTCATAAGTATACCGATCAATGCGAAATCCTCCGGCGTGTCCACCGTCCATCGGTAATGTGAGTAGTCTTTTTCGAAAGCGACATTTCCCAAACGGTACCGATCCGGATGACGGTAAATAAACGATGTCACGTGTTCACGGTCGGAGTCCGAACTCGCCGCCTCGTTGATTTCCCGCAAAACCCTCATCGGGAAAACCTCGCAGTCCATGCCGCGGGGGTAAGTTCGCCTCAGGCAGTTTGACACATAGTCCATCCGGGACTGATTTTCCATAAAGAATCGAATTGCCCGGTCTATAACACGCGGGTCTATGAGCGGACAGTCGGCTGTTACGCGCACGATATTGTCCGCCTTGGCGGTCGTCGCGGCATTGAAATATCTGGTCAGGACGTCATCCTCGGGGCCGCGGAAGAACCGTATCGACAGCGCCCGACATAGCGACACGATCGGCTTGTCAGCATCGCTGGTGGTCGTGGCAATAACCACATCATCGGACAGGGCCGACCGGCCGAGACGCTCGATCTGGTGCTGAAGCAGCGGCTTGTTGAGCACGAGCTTCATCACTTTGCCTGGCAGCCGTGTTGATCCCATGCGGGCCTGAACGATAATTACGGTCTTCATCGGTTTCCCCCCAGTACCTTCTTCAGTTCTGTGATTATGATCTCGCAATCCGTCGCGGTCAAATTCGGGTACATCGGTATCGATAACGCCTGCGCGTAGTAAGCCTCGGCTCCGGGAAATTCCGATGCCTCCGATGAGCAACAACGACGGTAGTACGGTTGCCGATACAGCGGGATATAATGAACCTGGGTCCCGATATTCTTTTCGCGCAAACGGTTCATGACCTGCCCCCGCGTGACGCCGAACCGCTCGAAATCAATCTTCACGACAAACAGATGGTAAGCGTGGCTTCGGTCCGGAACTGATTTGAGCGCTCGCACACCGCCATCGGCAAAATGCTTCTCCAACAGACGGTAATACTGCTGCGCAATGCCACGGCGCTTGTCGAGGGACTGCGGAAGCTTCTTCAATTGGTTGATACCCAGGGCGGCCTGGAAATCGGTGAGCCGGTAGTTGAACCCCAGCACCTGCATTTCGTAGTACCACGGATTGATTGTTCCATCGCTGTCATAGGCCGATTCAGACTCGACACCCTTGCCCTTTACCATGCCATGATTACGGTACAAACGCAACGACTCGGCCAGGGCCGAGTCATCGGTCGTCACCGCCCCTCCTTCCCCCATCGCAACGTGTTTGACCGGGTGAAACGAAAAGACGGTCATGTCACAATGAGGATTACCGCCGACGCGATATGATTTCCCTTCGTGCTCGTAGGAAGCGCCAATAGCGTGGCAGGCATCGTCAACTACATACGCACCATGACCGTGCGTCAGTTCGTATATTCTCGGCATATCTACCGGCTGGCCGCCCATGTGAACGGGCACCACCGCCTTAATGATCTTGGTCGTGTCTCTCTTCAGTTCCGTCTCCAGCGCATGGACGTTCATCAGACCCGTATCGGGATCGACATCGACAAAACCGACATCCGCCCCGACAAACCGGGCGCAATTGGCCGATGAAAGGAAAGTGATCGGTGATGTCAGCACGCGGTCCCCTTTGCCTAAGCCGGCGGCCAACATCGCCAGGTGCAGCGCGGCCGTACCGGAGGTACACGCCACCACTTCCTTAACGCCGAGAAATGATGCCAGGTCGCTTTCGAAACTGGCAATTGTCGGCCCCTGCGTAAGCCAGTCCGATTTCATGACGTTCACCACCGCTTCGATGTCATCGTCGTCGATCTGCTGTCGACCATATGGATAAAACTTGTCGCTCACAAACATTCCTTCAGGTTGGTAAAATTAACTGCCGGTTCATTCGCGACGAGGCTCGCCGGCCTGAGCCGGCTTTTCTTTGTCAGCCGGTGACTGGGCCATGGACAGACGGCGTTTTCCTTCCAGCGCTATACCGTCGCCTTCGGAAAGCGTCTCGTCAACTTGCTCAGCAATAAGCTTTCTAATCTGCTGCACCGAAAGCCACTCGGTATTGGTACCACTGCTGTATTTGAATCCTTCCGGGCAGCGACGCCCACCGAAGGCTTCGATAAATCCGTCAACGTCCCACAGCGGCATGGATGGCAGTATGACGAAGAGGTTGTCAAACTCGACCGTGTGGATGGCGTCCGTCTCGGTGATCATCTCCTCGTGTATCTTCTCGCCCGGTCGAATACCGACCACTTTCCGCTTGCATCCCGGGGCAACCGCCTCGGCCAGATCAACAATGCGATAGCTGGGAATCCTGGGCACGAAAATCTCCCCGCCCCACATGTGGGTCAGGGCATATAACACAAGGTTCACGCCTTCTTCCAGGCTGATATTGAACCGTGTCATTCTTTCATCGGTTATGGGAATCACGCCCTCGGCGCGTTTGCTGATAAAAAACGGGATGACACTCCCCCGGCTGCCCATGACATTGCCGTAGCGCACCACCGAGAACTTGATATCCCGCTTTCCCTTGATGCTGTTGGCTGAAACGAACAGTTTGTCCGAGCATAGCTTGGTGGCTCCGTAGAGGTTTATCGGTGCCGCCGCTTTGTCGGTGGACAGCGCAACCACTTTCTTCACCCCGCGTTCCAAAGCGCTGTCGATGACGTTCTGGGCTCCAAGAATATTGGTCTTGACCGCCTCGAACGGATTGTACTCACAGGCTGGAACCTGTTTGAGGGCCGCCGCGTGGATGACAATGTCGATCCCTTCCATGGCCCGGTAGAGGCGCTCCTTATCACGAACGTCCCCCACGAAATAGCGCAGTTGCGGGTAGCGGGAGGTGGCGAACCTCTGGTTCATCTCAAACTGCTTCAACTCATCGCGCGAGAACACGACCAGGCGTCGCAGGCCGGGATATTTCGCCAGCGCCATCTCGACAAATTTCTTCCCAAATGAACCGGTTCCACCGGTGACCATTATTGCTTTATCCGTAAGCATCTGTTACAACCTCATCCTTTTGCTGTTGTCACCATTGTCATTCCAGGTCACAATTGCCGCCTCAATCCTCGACCGTGAACGGGGAGTCAGGGTCATCTTCGTATCTTATCTCGTCAACCGGTTGTGTCTGGCCATCGCCGCGATAAAGTCGGTTGGCGGCATTGTACACGATACCTTCCACCGATCCGATATTCTTGTAGGCGTGAACCACGCCGGCCGGGACAATCACCATCATGGGATACATCTCACCCAACTCCGCCTGGAAGCTCCTCCCGAAACTGCGGCTGTTGGGCCGGTTGTCCCATAGATAGAGCCGGAAAGTTGAAGGTCCGACAAAAGCGAAGCAATCCGACTGACTTTCATGCGCGTGCGGTCCGCGCACCTGGCCCGGATTTGTCATCGATACATAAGCCATCACCGGGTGGTACTCCGCCGGCAGTTCGTCCTGCCGGAATATCTCCATGAGCCATCCCCGCTT
>JAUXCD010000180.1 GCA_030619085.1 Candidatus Zixiibacteriota bacterium | reverse complement strand
GTTATGCCATCAACGCAGCGGTGCTTGAGCGTCGCCATGCCGTTTTTCAGCATCTCGGTTGATTCAAAAAGGCTGTGGGCAATCACCGGTTCCATGACATTCAGTTCCAGTTGTCCCGCCTCGGCGGCCAGGGCCACCGTCAGGTCGTTGCCAATTACTTTGAACGCGATCTGATTGACGACCTCGGGAATCACCGGATTGACTTTGCCCGGCATGATGGATGACCCCGGCTGCATGGGCGGAAGATTTATTTCATTTATCCCGGTGCGCGGGCCCGACGACAGCAGGCGCAGGTCGTTGGATATCTTGGATAGCTTGATAGCCAGTCGTTTGACGGCTGATGAATACATGACGAAAGCGCCGGTGTCCTGGGTGGCTTCCACCAGGTTGCCCGCCAGCGAGACCTCCAGGCCGCTGATCTCGCGGAGGTGTCTGATAACTTTCTCGGAGTATTCCGGGTCGGCATTGATACCGGTGCCGATAGCCGTACCACCCATGTTCACCTCGAGAAACAAATTGGCGTTCTGCTGCAGCCGCGCGACTTCCTCTTCAAGCGTGACCGCGTAAGCATCGAATACCTGCCCCAGGGTCATGGGGACGGCATCCTGAAGCTGGGTGCGGCCCATCTTGATGATATCGTCAAATTCGGTCGCTTTGGTGCGGAATGATTTAACCAGTGAACGCAGCACTTTGATCAATTTCCCGTTGCTGAACACCAGCGCGATTTTCAACGCCGTGGGGAAAGCATCGTTGGTCGATTGTGACAGGTTAACGTGATTGTTCGGGTGGCAGTGTTCGTACTGTCCCCGCTCGTAGCCAAGAATCTCCAGGGCGCGGTTGGCGATAACCTCGTTGGCGTTCATGTTGGTCGAGGTTCCAGCGCCGCCTTGAATCATATCCACCACGAACTGCGAATGATGTTTGCCGTTGAGAATCTCTTCGCAGGTCTGCTCGATAGCGTCGGCCACCGCCTGGTCAAGCAGGCCAAGTTCCCGGTTGGCTCTGGTGGCCGCCATCTTGACCATGCCCAGGGCGTTGATAAGCAGAGGATACTGCGTCAGGTAGATGCCGCTGATATTAAAATTCTCCAGGGCGCGGACGGTCTGGACACCGTAGTAAAATTCGTATGGCACCTCGCGCTCGCCGAGCAGGTCGTGTTCGGTGCGCGTCCGGCCGGAAATATACTGGGCCGCGACATTGACCACTCGTGTTCCCGCCTGGCGCATCCTTCGGGATACCACCCGCGCTACGCGGGAGAGAAGTTTCATACCGATGGCCGGCTTTTGTTCGCTGAGAAGCCGGAAAGTCGCAGCACTGAGTGACAGCACCGTGGTCGGTTGCAGGGTTCGGGCCGAGGTCGAGTGGGGGTAGTCATCCATCAGCGAGCCTTCGCCGAGAAAGTCAAATTCCCGGAAAAACGAGAGCCGTTTTTCCTCGCCCAAAGGGGTCTTCTTGAAAAGCTCAATCTCGCCGCTGTGGATCAACCAGAGAGCCTTGCGTGGGCTGTTTTCCTCAAAGAGGATAGCCTCGGCCTGAAGGTTGATGACCTTTACACTGTTGGCCACAAGTTCCAGTTCGGTAGGGTCGAGGTCCCGAAACAGTTCCACTTTGGCCAGGAAGTCTCTTATTTCAATATTATCCACTTGTCTAATACTCCTGATAATCTTAGGACTGAGTGGATAGTAAGACAGTTCCGGACGGGAGGCAATAGGCATAATGGAAATTATGCGCTGACAGAGCCGGCAGTGACGGCCCCTGATAATAGCCGGGAAACGTCTTGACAGCTTCTTGGAGTTTGACTATAGTGCCCGTCCAGAAACTGAAATGTTCCGTATTTTAAGTGCTGCCGGCCGCTTTACAGCCTTCTCAGAAGACTGCAGACCGTGCGTAAGCGAGGAACGATGTCGCAACCCGTAAAAATCGACGAACAAGGGAATATCGTACTCAGTATTAACTGGAGGGTGGCTATAAAAGTTATCGTCATCCTGGCCCTGGCCTTCGCCGGTTATTTCCTGCCCCTGCCGGGACTGACAATCGGCTCCCGTATATGTCTGGTGATATTCATTGGTGCCGCCGGCTTCTGGGTCACCGAAGTGATCCCGCCGTTTGCCACAGCAATAATGGTGATTGTTTTATCGGTTTATTTCCTGGGCATGCCGGGTGGACCTATCGGCCTCGATGGCAAGAGTGTTGAGCATAGCTACCGGATTTTTCTCAATCCCGCAGCTTCGCCCGTACTGGTACTGTTTTTCGGCGGGTTCATCATGGCCGTGGCCGCCGCCAAGCACGGTTTTGATGTGCGGTTGGCCAAAGCGTTTATCAAGCCGTTCGGAACGCGGCCCCAGATGGTATTGATGGGAATTATCGCCACGACGGCGCTGTTTTCGATGTTCATGTCCAATACGGCTACGGCGGCGATGATGATCGCTATTCTGGCACCGCTGTTTACTCATTTTGAAGGACGTGACCCTTTCAAAAAGGCGTTGGTTCTGGCCGTGCCGTTTGCGGCAAATATCGGCGGCATGGGCACGATTATCGGCACACCGCCAAACGCCGTGGCCGCTTCGATCCTGGGGCAGTCAGGTCACCCGGTGTCGTTTTTCCAGTGGATGGCCATCGGGGTGCCGGTGGTGATCGTGCTGCTTTTTGTCCTTTGGTTTTTGCTTGTAAAGATATTTCGTCCCCGCAGCGATCATTTTGAAATTCTCTTTCCTGAAAATCTGCAGGTAACCTGGGATCTGGTGATTGTCGTGGTGACTTTCATCGTGACAGTGGGACTGTGGCTCACCGAGCCGCTGCATCATATGCCATCGGGCGTGGTGGCGCTGCTACCGATTATGATATTCACGATGTTTGGCATCATCAACCGCGAAGATCTGCGGATGATTGAATGGCACGTGCTGATTCTAATCGCCGGTGGTATGACACTGGGTGTGGCTATGAAAGCATCCGGTCTCTCCGATGTGCTCATTGGTATTATCACCGCCGCCGGCCTGTCGCCGCTGGCGATGCTGCTGGTGTTCGTACTTTTTTCGGTACTCATCTCCAATTTCATGAGCAACACATCGGCCTCAAACCTCCTGATTCCCATTGTCAGTTCCATCGCCGTCATTTCTCCCGTGGTGGGTGCTGTTGCTGTGGCTTTTGCCTGCTCGCTGGCGATGAGCCTGCCGATCAGCACCCCGCCGAACGCAATCGCGTTCGCCACCCGGGCTATCACCACAAAGGACATGGCTAAGTACGGAACGATTGTCTCTCTGGTGGGGATTACCCTGATTGTGGTGCTGATACTTCTGCTGTCGCAGTTTACGGATCTGATATAGAGATTACACGGCCGGTCCGATCGGGTCGGCCTCCGGTATCAATGCCCCTGATTGTCTGCAGGTTTGTTATTGTTCAACATGCCTGATTTCCTGAGACTGTCCAGAAGCTCCGGATTGGTGAGAGCCAGTTTGTTGACTTTGCCGGATTGATATTTAGGCAGGGACTCGACAAAATCGATGTATTTCGGGATCTTGTGCCTGGCCAGCTTAAGGGCAACGTGTTCCTGAATCTCCTTAATGGATGCCGACTGTGACTCTTTTAGCACCATCACGGCCTTGATAGCCTCACCCAGCACCTCGTCTTCGACACCAAACACGGCGACCTCGAGAACTTTGTCGTTTTCCAGAATCCGCTCCTCGATTTCCTTGGCGCTGACGCGGTTGCCACCCGCTTTGATGATCTCCTTTTTGCGCGAGACCACGTAGATATAACCATCTTCATCACGGCGAGCCAGATCGCCGGTAAAAAGACGGCCGTTTCTGAGAACCTGGGTCTGTTCGTCCGGTTGATTCCAGTAGCCGAGCATGACGCAGTCGCCGGAGACGACAATCTCCCCGATATCGCCGACAGGCATTTCCATGGCCGACTCACCCGCCACGCGGACATCGACACCCGGGACCGGAATACCGATAGACCCAACTTTCTCTTTCAGTCTATCAGGAGGTAGCCAGGTCACACGGGGCGAGGCCTCGGTCTGGCCGTACATAATGAATATCTCCTTGTCAGGGAAAGCGGCCATCAGCTTGCGGATGACCTCTGGCGCCATAGCGCCCCCGGCCTGGGTCAGGTAGCGAAGGTCGGGAAGCTGCTTCGAGTCAAAGGTGGCCAGGTTCAGAAGAATCATGAAGTTCGACGGCACACCGGAGAATCCGGTCACTTTTTCTTCGGCCATTGTCTGCAGAATAACCTGCGGAAAAGCAAAGCGGTTGTCTATCACCACCCGCGCCCCGATCAGCAGATGGGTCAACAGCAGCGAGTTGCCATAGATGTAATAGAGCGGCAGGATACACATGATGGCGTCATCCTGCGTAAGTTTCAGATACTCCACCGTGGCGACAGTGTTTGACAGCAAGTTCCGGTGCGAAAGCATCACGCCTTTGGGTGTGCCGGTGCTTCCCGAGGTGTAGAAAATCGCGGTAAGTTCGCGTGGGCAATCGGGAATGTTGTCATGGCGTAAGTTTTTCAGGGGGGCAATTGTGTCGATATCGGCAATCAGTTCATCAAATTCAACCGATGTCGCTTCATCGAGTATCTTTGCCAAACCGTCTATCGGCGTGGCGACGGTATCGAGATTCAGCTCTTTATCACAGACAATCCTTTCCACACCGGAATCAGCTGAAATCATCTCCGGCAGAAATCGGGCATACTTGGCCTGGACAAGGAGAATTTTTGCCTGGCAGTCATCGAGAATGTATTGCAGTTTATCGGGCTTTAAGGATGTATCCAGCGGTACGACAACAAAACCGGCCCGCAGCGCCGCGAAAAAGAAAATGACGTATTCCACGGAATTCTCGCATAGCACAGCGACTCTGGAATCAGGCGGCAAATCATCGGATTGGAGACTGCGCCCCAGCTTATCGGCGGCGGTCAGCAGATCATGGTAGGTGATACTCCGGTTGCCGTGAGTAATCGCGGTTTTGTCGGGGGATATAGCCGCCCCGCGTCTTAGTAAATCATAAAGTCTCATAGTTGTTCCTGTGTCGTCCCGGCTCAAATAATAGGTATATTTAGAGATATCGTCAAATAAATGTTACGCCTGAAGCAGGAGAATAGATGTGCCGCGAAACGGCTCTCGGTCAGGCTTTCAGAGAATTGACGACCTTGTAGGACTGCTTGATGCAGTCGTTGAGGCCGATGCCGTGGTAGGCGTTGCCGGTAACGTAGATATTCCCCAGCGTGGTCAGTTCACTCTCAATTTTGTCAAGAATCTTCGAATGACCGATTCTGAACTGCGGAATCCCATACTTCCAACGGTACAGCTTCACCAGTTCCGGATCGCCGTCGATTCCGAGAATCTCATCAAGCTCTCGTTTTACAATCGCCACCAGCTCATCATCGGAAAGGTCCATCGACTCATGGTCGCCATCGCCACCGATCATCGAGCGGAACTGCACTTTTCCTTCGGGCGCACGGGCATCGAAAATAGATGATGTCCAGATGGAACCAAGCAGCCGACGGTTCTCTTTCTGGGGCACCAAAAAACCGAACCCGTCCAGCCTGGTCCTCACCGCCTTCTCCGAATAGCCGAGGCAGACAACTGAAATAGGAGCGTAGGGGATAGCGTTGAACGCTTCGGCCAACTTCGCTGATAACTGTCCCGTAATTTCTGCGGCGTTATTGGTTGGCAGAGCCAGAATCAAAAT
>JAUXCD010000137.1 GCA_030619085.1 Candidatus Zixiibacteriota bacterium | reverse complement strand
GTGATTTCGATCTCACGGGCGGCCGTCATGCCGACATTAATCACCTGAAGTTCGTCAGTACCGTAATAACCGGGATTATCCTCACTACCGCCAGTTCCACCCAAAAAGAGCGTCAAGTCAGTGGTGCCGACCTTGACAGGGTAATCCAGTTGGAAATAAGTGTTATTGCCGGCATCGTTGTGGATGTTCATAAAACCGGAAACGGTCACGGGAAACGACGCGGGTCCGGTAATTGACAGTCCAACCTCCAGTGTGTGGGCTCCGGGGTCGGGAGTGGTGCCGTTTTTCATGGCATCATAGTTGTTAAAGTTGAAGAAACTGACTCCGGCGTTCGGAAAATAATAGTCCGTGACAGTGGCGGAAAAGGACACTCCGCTTTCGAGTTCTCTGGAATAGGTTAGCCAGAAGTCAATTTCATCGGCATCGGAGGACTCGTTGGAGAGGGTATATGCACCCCACGTACCCAACTCAAAACCGCCGAAGGTCCCAGCCAGTGTTGGCTGAATGCTGGGCGTGTTCGCGATATCCAGACCGCGCCAGACATAGCGATTCACAAAGTCGACTCCGGTGGTCACCTCGACCTGATTCTCGGCTGATGCAACACCGATCATCGAAAAGATGAGTAGCATTAAGCTGCCAAGTATTCTTCTATACATAAGTCATTTCTCCATAACCTTAAATTAGTTTACGTAAGCGCTCTCACCGTGCAGTGATTCATCGAGGGTTGTTTCCTCGGCCTCAGTTGTTCTTACCCTGACGAACTTATCGATAATCCACAGCATGCCGTAGGTGAAGATAAAAGCATATACCGAGGATACGAGGACAGCTATGAGTTCCTTAACAAAGAAATCAGCACCACCGTAGAATAGTCCATTAGCGCCCGCTGGATTGATGACGGTACTTCCCAACAAACCAAGCATAATAATCCCCAGGGCTCCGCCGACGCCGTGAACGCCCCAGACATCCAGGGCATCATCCCAGTGAAGCTTGTTCTTCAGACTTACGGCGGCATAGCAGATAATGCCGGCGCTGAATCCGATGATGGCTGCCGATCCGGGGGAGACGTAGGCCGCGGCCGGTGTTATCGTGGCCAGACCGGCGACTGCTCCGGTCAACAGGCCCACAAATCTCGGCTTCTTCGACAGCGTCCATTCCAGGAACAGCCAGGAGATGGCGGCACAGGAGGCGGCAATGTCGGTATTGACAAATGCCAGGGCGGTGATAGCGTTAACCTGTAACTCGCTGCCGGCATTGAAACCATACCAACCGAACCACAGCAGGCCGGTGCCGAGTGCCACCAAGGGAATACTATGCGGTCCCGATTCGGCCACACGTCGACGGCCGACAAACAGCACCGACGCCAGGGCGGCCATGCCCGCGATATTGTGCACGGCGATACCACCGGCGAAATCAAGCACGCCCCATTCGGCCAGTAGGCCACCGCCCCAGATCATATGGACGAACGGGAAGTATACCAGAAGCAGCCATGCAACCAGGAACACCAGGAAGGCAGGGAACCTGATTCGGTTAGAGAATGCCCCCGTGATAAGGGCGGGAGTGATGATAGCGAACATCATCTGATACGCAAAGAAAACCAACATCGGAATTTGAGCATCTCCGAACGGGGTCAGGGGAGTGACGCCGTTCAGAAAGGCCATATCGAGGTTTCCGATTATTCCGCCCTCGCCGCCGCTGAAGCAAAGCGAAAAACCAACCGCGTACCACAAGATGGTCGTCACTCCCATGGACACAAAACTCTGAATCATGATCGAGAGAACATTCCTACGGCCGACCAATCCTCCATAGAAGAAAGCCAGCCCGGGTGTCATGAGCATTACCAAGCTGGTGGCTACCAGCATGAATCCGGTGTTTCCGGTGTCAAACATATAAGACCTCCTTGTTTATTCAGTATTAGTATGTTTGACATTTGGCAGCGAAACAATCAGGCGATGCCTGATTCTGGGGTGCGAAAATCCTTATTCTCGTGCTGTTTTGATGTTGAGAAAGCAGAGCAACTGCGAATTAATCCAGTTGCGTAAGTCCGTGACGAATGGCGTACTTGGTGATTTCGGCGATACTGTGCAGGTTCAGTTTATCCATAATTTGTTTGCGATGGCTCTCCACTGTTTTGACGCTTACGCTCAGCAGATCGGCAGTCTGTTTGGTGCTGTTGCCCTCAGCTATCAATTGAAGGACTTCACGCTCACGTCCGGTGAGTGGCACCGATGGTGGTTGGTCAGATTGCTTGAGATGTTCCACGTAATCAGTGAGAGCCCGATCGCGAAGGGCCGGGCTGAGATATAGTTCCCCCCGCAACACGGCTAGCACTGCTTCGGCAACGTCCTGGAAAGCGGATTCCTTCAGGACGTAGCCGCGGGCACCGTTCCTGAGTGATTCGTGCACGAATTGCCGGTCGGAGTGCATCGACAGCATGATAATCTTGATATCCGGCGAGTCCTGTAGGATGCGCCGGGCCGCATCAATGCCATTAAGCTGCGGCATGGAAATGTCCAACAGCACAATGTCCGGATTCAGACTTCGGGCCAGTTCCACCGCTTGCATGCCGTCTTTGGCGACACCTACAACGTCGATATCCACGTACCCGTCAAGCAACGGCCTCAACCCGTCCAGTAAAAGTTGATGGTCGTCAGCCAGAAGTATTTTGGTCTTCATCGGATTGCCTCACGATGCTGCAGGGTGCATAGATAGTCACTTCGGTGCCTTTGTGCGGCGTCGACTGAATCACCAAGCTGCCGCCAATGCAGGACAGCCGCTCCCTGATGCTGAACAGGCCAAAACCGTCACCGGCAGGGACCGGTATCTCAGTGGTCTGGGGCGCAAAACCCTGGCCGTTGTCTTCGATTCGAATCTGCAGTCCATCGCTCTGCCAGGTTATATGGATATTTACTTTGGTTGCCCGGGTGTGTTTGGCCACATTAGCAATGAGTTCCTGCAGCGATTTGAACATGAGGATCTGAACTTCTTCGCTAATTTTGAGTGGCTGGCCCCTCTCTCTGGTTTTGACCTTGAATTCGTGTCTTCGTTCAGCCCGCTCGGCCAGCCACTTGATGGCCGGCACCAGGCCAAGTTCGTATAACACGGGGGGGCTGATCTCGACAGTGAGATCTCGTGTGTAGCGGATCGTCTGATCGAGTAGCAACAGCAATTCAGAAAATTCGTCTTCGAAACCGCAGAAAACGGAATTGCCCTTCAACCGGGTTAGCTTCATCCTGGTATAGGCCAGTGCCTGACCGATATGGTCATGCAAATCCAAGGCTATTGCACGCCGCTCCCGCGCCTCCGTCAATGCAAGCTCCGAGGAAAGACGGCGCAACTGTACCTCGTACGAGTGTATCCGGCGCTCATTTTCGCTTTGCTCGGACGATTTGGCCGGGGAAGAGGCAGATTCTGCAGCTTCCGGCTGATTGTTGTCACCTGTAGTCAACGGCAGTGGTCCTCATTGCTGTCAGTCATATACCGATTGACAGCAATATAAGCATGAGCGCGACAAGCGCCAATCGATATTTCGCTCCCCCTTCGGATGCTTATCTTCCCGGCCTATTTCCTCACGATAATTATAATCGGCATGGAGCCGGCAAGGGCGAAATCATCGGTTTTCTTGCAGTAAACAGCGTAAGGATACGTTTTCTTAGCTCCAGATTGCGGCAACAGCACTTTCACCGGTAGCGGCTCAACCTTTCCGGCCTTGACCTTAATTTTGTCCGTTGCGAAAAGCTCATCTTCGGAAAACACGACATACGCATCCTTGTCAGTCAGATTGTGAAACCGGACTTCGTCTCCGTTCTCCGCCTCGAAATCAATCGGGCTTACCCTGCAGTCCGTGCCATCGTGCCCGATTTCGACATCCCAGGCCTTGTGAATCAGTTCTTCCATTTTATCCACCTCCATCTTGTGACGCCCGGCAGCGCCGGAATGCCCACTTCGTTGACGCCGGCTTGTCCGCCGCCGGTAAATTGACTATTCATTACACTCTTTGTCAGCCCCCGTATTACTGTCCTTCCGCCAGACTGTCGAGACGCAGGTCGTTCACCAGACCGGCCAGTTCCGCAATGTTCTCCAGCTCCGAAACGGGGAAGCCGTACTCCACTGCCTTGCTTGCCCAGTCCAGCGCTGTGTCGCGCTGTCCTGACATCTGGTAAATCACGCTGACACGCACCATGATTTCCACGTTCTTCCGGGCCAACTCGGCTGCCTGCCCGGCCAGTTCCAGGGCGCGCACGGTATCGGCAATGGCTGCGTAGCACGTACCCAGATAGCACAGCAGCCAGGGATCCTGCGGGTTCACTTGGCGATGTCTTTCGGCCTCTTCGATAGCTCTTTGATATGTTGCCCGGGATTTCTTCGGATCGCTTTTGGTGAGAACTTCCGCGAGATTCATCCACACCCGGAAGTCGTGATCGTCTATCTTCAGCGCCTGTTCATACATTTCTGCCGCCTCCGCATAGCGACCTTGCATGTGATGGATCACCCCCAGATTCGAATAAGCGGCGTAGTTTGGCTGAAGTTCCAGGGAATGTTCCAGCATGATTCTGGCTTCGTCGATATGCCCCAGGTAAAGGTACAGCGCTCCCAGGTCGTTGCAGGGGATGACGGCATTGGGGGCCAGAAACTCGGCCTTGTGGAGTTGTTCGAGGGCATCTTCGCTCTGGCCGCGACTCATGTAGAACTTGGCCAGGTCGAAATAACCGCCCCAGCTATCCGGCATCAGGGCAATGGCCCCGGAATAGGTAGCCTCGGCGAGGTCGTAATTGCCAAGGACCTCATGGGTCAAAGCCAGTTCGCGCGAGGCGGGAAGGCAGACTGCGTCAATCGCCAGAGCTTTTTCAAAGCACCCGGCCGCCTCTTCGTACCGTCCGGTGCCTTTGTAAATGAGTCCGAGCGTGACATACACCGGGGCCAGTTGGTCGCTCATGTCGAGGGCGATCCGGCTGTATTTGATAGCGGAGTCAACGCAGTGGATATCCATCGTCCAGTCGTACTTGCGCCAGAACGCCTCGCCCAGACCGGCGTAAGCGAGAGCATAGCCGCCATCGTTTTTGATCGCGTCATGAAACAGGTCGATCGCTGTGTCGATCAGCACCGCATTCTCATACTTGTGGAAATAACGCTGAAGAATACCGAGAGCCTGCACGTAGGCATAGTAGGCAGTCGGCGAACGGGTACCACCCGCGCTGAGAACCGCCTGGTCGTGCGCTCCCAGGGGGACGTCCAGCATCATAGCCATTTCCGATACCGTCGAGTCCTGAAGAGCCGACACGTTGGCCATCTCCTCGTCAATAACTGCCGAGCGCAACTGGCGTTCGGTTTTGGCATCGACGAGATTCAGAGTCATACGTATATCCCCGTTTTGCCGCTGTATACTGCCGGTCACGGCATGGGTAATGCCGAACACTTTCCGCGCCTGTCTGACGCTGGCAACATCGCGCTCGCGAATCTCGCTGGCCGGGACAACACAGAGCGCCCCCTCAAACTGCGCCATCTGGGTAAGTTTGCTCGTCAACGTCTCCATCAGACCGTCGCAAAAAGCCTGACTGGTGACCGCATCGCCCAGATTGGCAAACGGCAGGACCGCCAGGTGTTTCTCCAATGGTGCCTGGCTGAATTGCCCCGCGCGGTTCATCCAGTACACTACGAGCAAAACCAGAACCAGCACGACCGGAAGTGATACTTTAAGTAAACGTCGTGTAGGGCTTACTGGTGTGGCGCTTACCGGGAGAGTGGCTGTGTCCATTCCCTGCGCCAATTGCTTGAGATCGACCAGAAGATCATCGGCGTGCTGATAGCGGGCGTCGGGATTCTTCTCCAGAGTCTTGATTACAATGCGCTGCAACTCCGCCGGTACATCGGCCTTGAAGCGGGCCAACGGTTCGGGGGTGTCATGAGTGATCGCATGTAATGTCGCGGCCAAATCCTTGCCGCCAAACGGACGCCGACCGGCAATCATTTCATACAGCACTACGCCGAGCGAGAACAGGTCGGACCGTTGATCAATCTTTTGCCCCTGGGCCTGTTCCGGCGACATATAACCGGCCGTTCCCATGGTAGTCCCCGACGCTGTGAGCCGTTCGCCGACCGATACGGCAGCCAGGCCGAAATCGACCAGCTTCGGATGGCTGTTTTTGTCGAGAATGATATTCCCCGGCTTGATATCCCGATGAATCACCCCGGCGGAGTGGGCTTCGGTCAGACCTTCGCATATCTGTATGACTATGCTGACCGCCCGGCTCAGGCTGAGGAAGTCCTCCTTGATGAGATCGCGTAGCGGTTTTCCCTCGATATGCTGCATGGCAAAGAACGGCCGGCCGCCATGATCACCAACTTCGTAAACCGTGACGATATTCGGGTGATCCAGCTTGGCCGCTGCCTGCGCCTCGCGGGTGAACCTGGCTTTCGAGGCCTCGTCGTGGCACAGTGCATTGGGCAGAAATTTCAGTGCTACCCGCCGCTTGAGGGCCGTATCCTCGGCCAGGTACACCTCGCCCATACCGCCGACGCCGATATTCTTGATAATCTTGTAGTGCTGTACTTTGGTGCCTGCAACGAGGGCGACGAACGATTGGGTTGGGTCATCATTTGACTGATCTGCAGTCATAGACAATTGACCTCTCGTCGTCGGCCACCAGGTGGCCTATTCCCTGCAATAATTAAAAGATAGCACAGTACGGGGACAATGTAAACCCCTTATATGCACTATAACAGTTTCCCTTGATAGTCCCTGCATTGGGGGGCCGTGGGCGGCCCCCTTTTGAGTTGTTATCTTTTCTCGATCAGTGTGCGCAACCGCGCCAATTCCTCTTTCATTTCATCGTTTTCTGCTTTCAGGTCTTTGATGGCTTCGATAAGCACGCCCGTTAGACGGCCGTAATCCACCGCGCGGTAATTGTCATCACCCCAGGTCGTCACCAGTTCCGGGAAGATCTCCTCGACTTCCTGCGCGATTACGCCCAATTCCCGATGTCCCGTCGAGCGCCCGAGAGCTTCGTACTTCTCATTCCAGTCAAATGTCACGCCACGAATCTGCGTCAGGCGTTCCAGCGCATTGTCCACCGTGCGAACATTGGTCTTGAAACGTTTGTCCGATGAGGTCGGGAACCCCGAGGCATGGCATTCGCCCGACACATCGAGCTTATATTCCGGGTTCATGACGCCAACTCCCACATTGCCGTGGGCGAGATTCAGCTTGCGATAGCCCATTGGCCGGTCATACACATCGATAATCCCCACGCGGTTGACCGGATCG
>JAUXCD010000052.1 GCA_030619085.1 Candidatus Zixiibacteriota bacterium | reverse complement strand
CCAGGTTCAACTCACCTTCATTGTGCGTCGGCAGGGTGAAATCCGGAGCGGTATCGCCTGCTTTCAGCGCTCCGCCGGCCGCACCTTGCGAACTGTCATCGTCACGGCCATTGATCGATTCGGCATCTTTATGCATTTCCGTTTTCCTCTCCATCCGATTCGGAGAAAGCACTCAGGGGAGCGCCGCAATTCGGGCAGGAATCCGGCGGTCCGTCCCCCTGGTGGATATAACCGCACTTCACCGGCTCGGAAATATCAGTGCTCCATCGGCGATGTATCGCCGTAGCCGAACCAGTGGTAATTCCCCGTCAGAGCTTCACGCTCGGCCATAAGCAGTTCATAATGGTTGTGCTCTTCGTCGGCCAGCTTATCGAATATCTCCCGGAAATCCGCGTCATCGACCAGATCCCGCTGTTCCCGGTAGTACTTGGTGGCCGCCAGTTCCGCCTCAATCGCCAGGTTGATGAACTGCATCTCGCTCTCAAGACTGTCCACCTGTCCTTTGCGGAACACATCGCTGAGCGCCGACAGACCTTTTTCCGGAAGCTCACCTATCTCACTGCCGACATGCTTTTTGTAGATATCCACCAACGTCTTCTTGTGGCGAACTTCATCGTCGCGAAGATTTTCCAGCTTGCGCCTGGCATCTTCGTTCTGTGCTTTCTTTGAAATGAGATCGTAGAATTTAAAACCGTCTTCCTCGGCCCGGATGGCCGTCTTGAGCACCTCGGCGATTTTGTCTTTGGACTCCGACATACAACCTCTGCTATTCTTGAGATTCCTGTTTCATATTCCTGATATGCTCCACCGCTTTGCGCATACGCTCCACAACCACGGGCTGAGTGAGCAATGCCAGGATATCGTATAATCCCGGTCCGACCGACATGCCGGACACGGCCAGGCGCGTGGGGTGAATCAACCTGGCTTTCTTAACTTCTTTTTCATTGGCCATACCGCTCAGGCACTGTTCGATAGCATCATGGTCAAAGCCCGGCAGTTTCTCAAAGCGACCGGTCAACTCTTCGAGCAAATCCGCGCTCTCCGGTGTGAACTGCTTTGCCTCGGCCTTGCTTTCGTACTTGTAGTCGAAATCAAAGAAGTAGTGCCCCAGTGAGACGAAATCCGTGAGTCGCCGCACCCTTTCCTTGAGCAGATCGATAACATTACGAAGGTACTCCCAGCGCGTCTCCAGCCAGTACTTTGTCCGCACGCCGGCATCGACCAACAGCGGCGCCACCAGAACGGCCAGATCGTGACCTGATTTAAGGCCAATGTGTTTCTTGTTGAAAGCGATCAATTTCTCTTCATCAAAGACTGCGTTGGAGGCATTGAAATGCTTCTCGGTAAATATCTCGACAAGTTCTTTGGGAGTGTAAATCTCGCGTTCCGTTTTCGGTGACCACCCCAGCAGGCAGAGATAATTGAACATCGCCTCCGGGAGCAACCCCTCGTTGCGATACTCACCAACGTCTTTATCGCCCAGGCGCTTGGAAACTTTGCGCTTGTCGGGGCGCAGAATCAACGGCAGATGCCCGAATTTGGGGATATCCAGTCCCAGCGCCCGGTAAATAAGAATCTGTTTGAAGGTGTTGGTGACATGGTCGTTGCCGCGGATGACGTGGGTGATGCCCATATCATGATCATCCACCACCACCGCCAGGTTATATGTGGCCGTACCATCGGAGCGGGCGATGATGAAATCTTCGATATCGTCACTGCTGCGACTGACCTGCTTCAGCACCATATCTTCAAAGCTCGTCACTCCTTCGGGGATGCGCAGGCGAATGGCAAACTTCTCACCCGCCTCCAGTTTGGCCTCAATCTCCTGGGGTGTGAGTTTCAGGCAGCGGCGATTGTAGCGCGGCGGAAGCTTTTTGGCCGAGGCCTCTTCCCGGTCTTTCTGAAGTTGCTGCGGGCTGCAGAAACAACGATAACCGGCGCTCGATTCGAGAATCCGTTTCGCATAGTCTTTGTATATGTCCAGACGCTGCGATTGATGTACTATCTCGCCGTCCCAATCGAGCTGCAGCCACCGCAGGGCATCAAGGATCGGGTCAATCAGCGATTTGTCGGAACGTTCTTTGTCCGTATCCTCGATACGGATAAAGAACTGTCCCCCGTAATGACGCGCAAACAGGTAATTGGAAATGGCCATGCGCGCCGTTCCCACATGCAGGTAACCGGAGGGCGATGGTGCAATACGAACTTTGACTGATGAATCCGGCATGTTTCTCTCCAATATTACCCCTGCGGCTCGCCCGGTGTCGGATCAGGTGGAGGCGGTGGGGGCGGGGTGGGGCGTTCGGTGTAGGTGGGTGTCGGTTGGGCGGGCTGGAAATTCGTTCCGGAGGGCGATGACGCTACTGGCTCGAAACCGAATTCAAGTCCACCTACGAGTCGCACTATCAGGTTGTAAATCCCTATGGCGATTAGACCCATTATTGTGTTGATGACGGCGCCGCCGATTCCCATGACGATCGGCATAACGATTATCAGAAAGCCGATCGAGATATCGCCAGCACCGAATTCATCGGCGGGAAGGTACGGCAGTCCCCCCAGTACGGTGAGAATCAGACCAGCGAAGATGGCATACAGGAAGCCGAAAATGAATCCAAAGACCAAGCTAAAGAAGAAGGAAACCTTGATGAATGACCAGACACCGATTGTTTTTAATTCCAGTCTCATAAAGTGCCTCAAACAGTTTGATGATTGCTGTTATCATATCAACAGGCCCCTCCGGCCAGGTTGACCGCCATGCGAAAAAACTCGCCGCCGTCAGGCCCGATTGAAGCCTCTATCGAAAGATTTTATCGTCATCCGGGCTTGCATCATATGTAAGCAAATTAGAAAAACAAGTCAATAGCCACCATCTACTGTTTTCTGATTATGAGTCTGGCGTCCACCGCCTTACACAGCGACTTGTCATCGGAAATGATAAAGGGATTGATATCGATCTCTGAGAAACAGTCAAAATCTTTCACCAATTGCGACAACCGCAGCAGCGTTTCCTCCAGCATTTTCAGATCGACCGGCGCGGAGCCACGAAATCCGGTCAGGAGCGGATAGGAGCGAATACTGCGAATCATTTCCCTCGCCTCGGTATCGGTCAGCGGATTGATGCGGAATGACACGTCTTTCATTATCTCGACAAAGATGCCGCCCAGACCGAACATGATCAACGGGCCGAATGACGGGTCGATAGTCATACCCATAACCGTCTCCACGCCACCGGTGATCATCTGCTGCAGGGCGACTGAGAATTTTTCACCCTTCTTTAATTTACCAACGCGCTTTTCCAGATTGAGGTAGGCGGCGCGGATTTCCCGGGGATGACGCAGGTCCACCATCACTCCCCCGGCTTCGGTCTTGTGCAAAATCGCCGGCGTGTTGATCTTCATCACCACCGGGAAACCGATCTCGGTGGCCGTATCGACGGCTTCCTTGACACTGAAGGCATAGCGATAACCGGCCGCCGGAATACCGTAAGCCCGGAGAACCTCGATAGCCTGCTTACCGACCAGGGCGGCCTGGCCTGACGACATGGCCTCGTCAACAATCGCCTGTACTTTCGCCTGGTCAACCTTGAAATTACGATGCTTCCCCCTGGGCTTGCTGAGCCACCGGCGATACTTGGTCAGCGCCGCCAGGGTCTTGGCTATCGCTTCCGGGAAGATGTAGACGGGTATATTGTGATCTTTGAGATACTCTATAGCTTCCGGCTTTTCACCGGCTCCGAAAAAGCAGGTTAGCACGGTCTTGTCGACATCCGCCAGTGACTCGTGGATACTGCGTGCTACTTCCATCTGGTCCACCGTCACCGGTGGCACCAGAATCGGCATGATCGTGTCATAGCGCTTGTCGGTCTTAATGGCGTCGAGGGTCATCTTGAACTCCCGGCCGGCGGCTCCCGCAACCATATCCATCGGGTTGGAAAACGAGGCATTGGCAGAGGCAAAGGTCCTGAGATTTTTGACCGTCGCCGGTGACAGGGCCGGCATTTCCATACCATTGGAGATGAGCGCATCGGTGGCCAAAATTCCAGGCCCGCCGGCATTCGTCACCACCACCACCCGGTTGCCCTTCGGTACCGGCTGTTTGACCAGCGCCGAGGCGACGTCGAACAACTCCTCAACCGTGTCCACGCGCATAACGCCGGTCTGCTCGAAAAGAGCATCTACGCCGACATCCAATCCGGCCAGCGCTCCGGTGTGGGATGAGGCAGCCGCGGCACCCAGTTTGGTGCGGCCGGACTTAACCGCCACGATCGGTTTCACGCGGGATATCTCGCGAGCTATCTTGGTGAAATTGACGGGATTACCAAAATTCTCCAGGTACATCAGGATGATATCTGTATGCGGATCGTCTCTCAGATATTCGAGAACGTCGTTCGAAGACATGTCCGCCTTGTTACCGATGGACGCTACGATGGAAAAGCCGATACCCAGTTCGTTGGCGTGCGACATGATCGCCTCGCCCATCGCTCCCGACTGCGTGATAAAACCGATCCGTCCGGGACGCGGGTACACCTTGCCGAAGGTGGCATTGAGACTGATGCGTGGATCGGTATTGACGGCGCCGAAACAGTTGGGCCCCATCATCCGTATACCGTACTCGTTGACGACCTCCAAAAGCTCCTGTTCTCGTTTCTTTCCTTCCGGGCCGACCTCGGAGAAACCGGCGGTAATCACGATCAGGCCCTTGACGCCCTTTTCACCGCACTGGACAGCGGCTTCCTTTACAAATTCTTTGGGAATAATCAGAATTGCCAGATCGACCGCGTCGGGAACGTCGAGAATGGTGGAGTAAGACTTGATGGACTGAATCACGGATGCCTTGGGATTGACCGGGAACACTTTACCGTTAAACTCGGCGCGTAGAATATTGTGCAGGATCTCGCGGCCGATCTTCCCCTTGGTGCTGGAGGCACCGATTACAGCCACCGCTTGTGGCCTGAAAATTGCATCTAGAGCACGCTTCATAACATATTGTCTTTCTCTGATTTAAGTGCTGCGGGTCAGTCTTCTGACAACGGTTCGTGAAATGATTCAGGTACTCATTCCGGGACGAGACCCGCTACGTAGTCTGTCATGAGTTGATATCCCTCCGCCCGGAAATCAAGATTATGTTTGAGACTCTCCTGTCAGGGGGCCGCCGACAATGACGCCGGCGGCTTGCATCTATCTGAAATCCGAAATCAGTTCGGTCTCATCTCTTTTTCTTTCCGGATTCGGCCTGCCTGGTCCTCAGCACCGCCTGAGCGGCCGCCAACCGTGCGATCGGCACCCGGAAGGGTGAGCAGGACACGTAGTCGAGACCGACCTCGTTGAAGAATGAGATAGAGGCCGGATCGCCGCCGTGCTCACCGCAGACACCCACTTTGAGATCCGGATTGACCGAACGCCCTTTCTCCGTGCCCATGCGGATCAACTGGCCCACACCGATCTGGTCTACCGACACGAACGGATCGTTCGGCAGGATGCCCTTCTCGACGTAGAATTTCAGGAACTTGCCGGCATCATCGCGCGAGAAGCCCATGGTCATCTGGGTAAGGTCGTTGGTTCCAAAACTGAAGAATTCCGCCTCCTCGGCGATTTCATTAGCCGTCAGGGCCGCCCGGGGGATTTCCACCATGGTGCCGACCATGTAATCGAGCTGCTTGATACGAGTCTTGGCGATGACCTCGTTAGCCACGCGCACCACGACCTCCTTCTGATGCTTAAATTCATTCACGTGACCGACCAGCGGAATCATAATCTCTACCTTGACCGATTTTTTGGCCTTGGTCATCTCGCAGGCAGCCTTTATAATGGCCCGAACCTGCATCTCGGTGATCTCAGGATATACGATGCCCAGGCGACAACCGCGATGCCCCAGCATCGGATTGATCTCTTTTAACTCGTCGATCCGGCAAATGGTCTTTTCTAGTTTTTCCTGCTGCTCGTCGTAATCATCACTATTGCGTTCAAGGTCTTTCAATTTCGCCTCGATTTCCGCTTTGCTCGGAAGGAACTCATGCAGCGGCGGGTCAAGAGTACGAATGGTTACCGGATAACCCTTCATGACGTCGAAGATCGCCTTGAAATCCTTCCTCTGGAAATTGAGCAGTTTATCCAGGGCAAGCTGCCGTTCCTCGGCGGAGTCGGCAATAATCATCTCCTGAACGATCGGAAGCCGGTCATCGGCAAAGAACATGTGCTCGGTGCGGCACAGACCGATACCTTCGGCGCCGAACTTCAACGCCTGCTTCGCATCACGGGGAGTATCGGCATTGGCCCGAATGCCGAGTCTCCGCACTTCGTCCGCCCAACTCATATATTCGGAGAACTCGACCGAGAGTTCCGGTTCGATCGTGGATACCTGGCCCAGAATCACCTCCCCGGTGGAACCGTTGAGGGTGATGATCTCGCCTTCCTTGATAACCAGGCGGCCGACATGAAACTGCTTCTTTGAATGATTGACGCGAATCGTCTCGGCACCGGAGACACAGCACTTGCCCATGCCTCGGGCCACCACGGCCGCGTGTGACGTCATACCGCCGCGCGAGGTAAGAATACCGACAGCGGCGTTCATGCCTTCAATATCGTCCGGGTTGGTCTCTTCACGCACCAGGATGACCGATTTCTTGGCACCGTATTTGACGGCATCCTCGGCCGTGAAGTAAATCGCGCCCGAGGCCGCGCCGGGAGAAGCCGGCAGACCACGCACGAAAACGTCATATTTCGCGTTGGGATCAATGCTGGGATGCAAAAGCTGATCGAGCTGTTTGGGGTCGATCCGCATCAACGCTTCTTCCTTGTTGATCAGCTTCTCGTGCACCATATCGACGGCGATCTTTATGGCCGCCTGGACGGTGCGCTTGCCGCTGCGCGTCTGAAGCATGTATAGCTGGTTTTCCTGGATCGTAAACTCGAAATCCTGCACGTCGCGATAATGTTTCTCCAGTCGCGCCGTAATCTCCTTTAACTTCTTGAACGGCTTGGGCAACTCGTTGGCCAGTTGATTGATCGGCTGCGGGGTGCGAACCCCCGCCACCACATCTTCACCCTGGGCGTTGACCAGGTACTCGCCGTAGAATTCTTTGGTACCGTCCGAAGGGTTACGAGTGAAACCGACACCGGTCGCCGAGTCATTACCCATGTTGCCATATACCATCACCTGGATATTCACGGCCGTGCCGACTTCCGACGGGATATCGTGCATGCGCCGGTAGGAAATGGCTCGAGGGTTATTCCAGCTACGGAAAACAGCATCGCGCGCCATGCGCAACTGCACCCAGGGATCGTCCGGGAATAACTCGCCCGTTTTTCGTTTGATGATCTGTTTATACTTCTTGACGATATCCTTGAGGTCGTTCACCTGCAGGGATCTGTCCTGCTTGATGCGTCGCTCTTTTTTCTTCTTGGCGATGACATCCTCGAACATGTCCCTGTCGATACCCAGGACCACGTCGCCGAACATGGCAATGAAGCGACGATAATTGTCCAGGGCAAAGCGCATATTGTCAGTTTTCTTTGCCAGGCCCTCAAGCGTTGCCTCGTTCAGGCCCAGGTTCAGAATCGTATCCATCATTCCCGGCATCGACACCCTTGCTCCCGACCGCACCGAAACCAGCAGCGGGTCGGAGGGATCACCAAACTTCTGGCCGGTCGCGGCCTCGAGCTTGCCAACGTATTTCTCGAGATGCCTGTCAATCGCCTTGGGGATCTCCATCGAATTATCATAAAACAAACGGCATACTTCGGTAGTGAAAGTAAATCCGGGCGGCACCGGAATGCCAGCAGCCGTCATTTCTGCCAGATTGGCACCCTTGCCTCCCAGCAAATCGCTCATAGAGGCATCGCCGTCGGCCTTCCCATTGCCGAAGAAATAGAGGTACTTTCCGGTCAGTGCCGGAGCCGAAGCAGTGGTCTTGGTTGTGGTCTTGGCTGGAGCCTTCCGGGTCGAAGCCTTCGCTGTCGTCTTCTTGGTCACCTTCTTGTTCGCTTTCTTGGTTGTCTTCTTGGTTGCCTTGGTAGTTGTTTTCGTTGCTGTCTTTTTGGTCGTCTTTGTCAGTGTCTTGGCAGCCGCTTTCCTGGTCTTATTCTTTGAAGTAACTGCTTTTCTGGCAGACATTTAGTTACCCTCTAAACAAAAGGATTTTACGCAATATTAAGCTGGAATGTATGAAAAAATGGACGGCCAGGCAATATAAAAGGCGGCTGAGAGAGTGAATTTCCCAACCGCCTTAAAACCAGAATGGGGCCGATTACATCGTAAAGAGGCGTTCACCCTTGATGATCTGTTCAATCATCCTGATAGTCTTTTCGACCGGAGAATGCATCAGATCGGTGGTATTGAATGTGGACCGGACCACTTCACGCGGGGCTGAAAATCCAGCTTTTCCGCGACCGCCACGGGCCTTCTTCTTGTGCGTCAGATTGTACTGCCTCTGATATTCCTTTGCCTTTTCCTTATGTAACTGATAATACCGTCTCTGGTATTCGCGACGAGCCTCGGCCGTAGAGAGCCTGCCCGTCCTCTTGTCCCTAAGCTTTTCCTCACCCTTGCTGGCAGGTTCGGTGTTGGCTTTGGCTGGGGCGGTTCCTTTTGTCCGAGCCATTACCTACCTCACTTTCCCTGTGTTAAACGTTGCTACCCGTTTTAATCCAAACGTTACCTTGGGTGCTTAGATTGATTGGTTCCTCCAGCTTCCAGAGTAGGAAATATTTGCTTGTATGTCAAGGGAAATCTTCAGAAAAATAAAAAATAATTCTGTTAAGCTTCAGAGCCATATCGGCTTATTCCTCCATGAAATTGCAGGTTCACTCAACCTATTATAGTACAGCGCCTTAGGCGCACTTATTCGCAAGCAGGCAACCCTGTGACAATCAACCAACTACGCGAATGTGACCTCGATACCGACATACAACCGGACCTCAAGGCCACAAAATCTCTACAAAACCGTCCATTTACCGCAACAAGCTCCATATTCTCATCTCAGCGAAAAACCTGTAATTGATATTTACCGGTAGTGTTTGATTTCGGCCGCAGGACTATTCAAACAGTAGGTCAGACAAATGATGGTCAATTGCGGTCTTCCTCCGTCGAGGCGGAAGATATCCAATCCCTTTCCAAAGCAACGCAGGTATGGTTCCTTCCACACCCATTTCCGATTCCCGTGCAACCTTACCGGTTGCACTATACAACATTGTACTCTTTAACACCGGGAATGTTAGCATTTTTTTCAACAAAAAACATCAAAAAAAATCCCGTCGAGCAAGTCAACGGGATTTCTTGTTATCAATTCAAAAACCAGTCATCAACCTTGTTGAGCCTTCGTCTTAAGGTGCGCCATGATTTCTCGGACAATATACAAGATGAGCACCGCCACCAGCAGCCAGAAGAGTATCTGGAAGCCGGCGTGGAAGTTGGGGTTCGAGGTATCGAAGGCGGTCTGCACCCAGTAGTTGTCCATATACTGAATGCGGTTGATGAACAGCGAAATACGCGCCATTACCGTGTAGCCGAACGACGCCCCGAAACCGATCATCAGTATCCAGATACCGAATGTCGCCACCCCTCCAAAGACACCGGTGTGCGCTTTGGAGAAGAAGAAATAGATCAGAGCCGCAATAGCTCCCACGAAGATAATGATGTCGGAGTAACCGGCCGAGACATCGAGAAAGCGGCTGCCCCAGAAATTACTCCAGTCGATTTCAGCCATCGCCGCATAGAGCTGCTTGTTGACACGGTTGGACATTTCCAGCGGGATAGCCAGACCGGTGCCAACACCGATATACACAGCCAGCGGCCACCTGGATACCCAGGAGTACTTCTTGGAAAACCTGGTCCACATCAGCACACCCAAAATGGCCGGGATAATATACCACGGCTTGGACGAGTTCATCCACAGTAAGTACCAATCACCATCGGCCAGCCGGTGAAACAGGTTGGGAACCAGTCCGTTGTGCCAGAGGATAATGACGAAGTAGCCGGCCGAGACACCCACCACCAGGTGTTCCGCGAACTTGTAAAAGGGATTATCCTTGTACAAGAACGAGAAGGTTGCCAGGATCACGAAGGCGGCAAAGGTCGTCCACAGATAAGTTCCAAATTCCATAACCTTTACCTCCCCAACTTTCTTTTGTCTCGTTGACTCATGAAATAACCGATGTTACCCATGAGGATAAACAGAATAATTAAGAGGTGAGCGAATACCTGTACGCGCATGCCGTCCTTGGCCAGGCCGGCATTGTCGGTCAGCTGTTCATACTCGGCGGCGCCGAGCAGACCGCCCATGATGCCGACCACCTGCCCCGAATTAAGATAGGGATAGTAGTCAGCCGCCATGACCCCGGTCATACCGAGGGCAAGCTTGAAGTTGTAGCGTCCCTGGCCGTAGGAGATCCAGGCATCAACGACGTTACCGCCGCAGATATCGACCACACAGGCCACCTGGTCGTAATTTAGAACGCCCTTCATCATAGGTATCGAATCCAGCGCCGTGCCGTAGTAATCACTCGGGAACGGGATCCGGAAGTTCTGCCCCATGCCCAGAATGATCAGAGCAAAGTACGGTTTGTAACCGAGGAAGGTGTAGTCTTCGCCGTTGACGATCTCCTTCCCTTTGTAGAAGACGCCGTTGTAGGTTCGGTCAAGTCTGACCGAATCGGCGACCTCCCTTATGGCCTGGTCAACCATACCGGGACCGTTCTGCGATAACGTCACGAAGATCACTTTGAGATTCTTTCGAAACGCGTGTTCCGCCATAGCGTAAGTCATCGGTTGTAGTTCGGCCAGCAACGATGGATCAAAGTCCATAGCCAGAAGGACGATCTCACCCTCCGGAAGGGTGTCGATCATATCGTATATCGACTCGACTTCGTCGGTAACCATAATGGGGATCTGAAAGGGTATAATGTAAGACACAACACAAACAATAACCAGGGAGAGGAAAACCCACCGGCGGTCGAGGAGCATCATTCTATCAAATATATTCATGTTTGTTCTCCTTACCCTCTTCCCATGTAGCCGCGTTCAATACCCAGAATTACCTTCAGGGCCGTCGCTACAATACCGAGACCGATGCCGATAACAATCGCCCGCTTGGCCGCCAGGTTGGGTACGTTAAGCAGCCAGTTGGCGGTCTGAGCAATATATTCACCGACCGGACCCAAAAACGGGTTAAAGCGCAGCATCACGATCAACGCCGAGGCCAGCAGCAAAGTGGCCAGGATGTTGCGTGCGCGGAACGCTCGATAGGCGGCCGAGGCGATGAAGAAGGCCAGCAACGAGAACATCGTCGACTGAATCGGAATCATGATGTAGTCGAAGAAGTTTCGGAACATGGCACTCTGCAGTCCTTCCGACGTGTAGAAGTAGAACTTCCACGACGGGTCGAACACGGCCACCAGCACGAATACCGCCAGCAGCCCGAGGCCGGCGGCAAAACCTATCTTGCGTCGGGACGCCTGGGTTTCAACAGCCCCCCAGGTTAACGACGAAATCCCGAGTGTCAAGGCAACCAGGGCCACGAAGTACAGCCCCCAGGAATCGCCGGTGCGGGCCGTGAACCCGAAGTAGATCATCACGAACAAACCGAGCATGGTAACGATGGCATACTGCCAGTTGGGCGTGCGGTTCCGGATCTTACCCATCGAGACGTGCGTCAGCGAATAGATGCCCAGCGCCAGGGCGAAAATCCCGATAATCGTGATCCAGTCCAGAAGAAATTCATATACCCATTCGGAGTATTCGTGCGGTACGAAGTACTGCACTATCATGAATACACCGAAGATGAAAACCAGTGCTAAAGGTAGTTGTCTTCTCATTGGCTAACCTCCTAATCAACCACCTGAAAGAGTTCCGTGAAGTAGGTCCACCCAAAATTGGCGGCAACGATGCCGACGATGGCCAGCACGATGATGGCCGCCTTGGCGTAGTCCTGTGCTTTGAGTGAACCCAGCAAAACCGGCTCCCGGCCGAGATATGCGGAGGCCGCATAGAGTTCTTCACCTATCAGGGTATAATCGCACGCCACAATGAAAAACGGAATCTGCGCGATTTCGTCCGTGCCCGAGATTTGGATCGAGCCGGCCACCGCGCCGGTTTCCGCCAGAATCAGGGACTCGGCATAGAACTTACCCATATAGATATTGGTCGCCGGCAACTCCCGAAGCATGGTGCCGTTGACGGCGGCGACATAAGCGAACTGTGACTGGGTTACGAAATAAACGATATCGTCACTGTATTCATCGGGTCGTCCCGCGTCCAGATACGCCGACTTTACGATTTCCTGCGCGACCGTCATGACGATCGGATCGTAGCAGGGGACGATCACTTTGGTGTGGTATTCGGCCACCCGCTTGGCAACGCGGCCGAGAATCGTGAACGACGCGATCGTTGCAATCTGATCGGCGGTGCCCAATCCGAGAACATATAGAATCGGTTTCCCCATCTCGGTGGCACGACCGATAGCATCATCAACGGCGTCGATTCCGGCCAGAGGACGCACATACAGCTCTCTGCCCTTCTTGGCTATCGTTACAAACAGAATCGTCAGGATGGCGAATATGAGAACCCCCACCATGACGGGGATGCGTCCGGTGTTGAACCACTGACCGTAGGAGTGGACCGGACCGAAAACCTCCGACAGCGCCCTGTCGGCAGAGTCGGCGGCAACGGCATCGACGCGGTAGTAAAAGTCAATATAGTCCGGGAAGTAGTCCGGTGACTCCCTATCACGGGATCCTATATCCGTGTAGCTATTCTTCTGGGAAGGTACCAGACCACGCTGTTCAAACGGGCCATCGGGCGACTCCGACCGGTAGATCTCGTAGGAGAGTACCGTGCCTGCCCCCTGTCCATCGTCGGCGGACAGTTCCCATGTGACGTCGATAGCATGGCCATGATCATTGTCGGCATCCTTCGCCTGTACCATAGTAGCCGGTGCGGGCAGCATTGCCGCTGCTGAGGTGTCAGCAAGCGTCGTGTCTTGCTGTGCCACCACCGGTACAGCTACCAACAATGCCAGGAGAAAAGATACCACCAGTTTATATTTCATACAGCTCTCCCTGGTATGTGAGGGAATTAGTTTAACTTATTAGTCCCAGCCAGTCTTTGAATAGAAAGGTGATCCTTCCCACCAGCAACGAAATACGACCCATAACAGTGTAACCGAAGGAGGCTCCAAAGGTAAACATCAAGACCCAGATGCCGACCCGAGAGGCCTTACCAAAAACCCCGGTGTGCTCTTTTGAGAAGTAGAAGTAAATCAACCCGCAGAAGACACCGAGGAAAATTACCCAGTTTGCAAGAATCATACTCAGTTGCCCGGTAGCGGAAAGATCCAGATGAGAAAAGAAATGCCCGAAACCCTCCCAGCGCGTACCCAACAGTGGTACGAAGGTCGAAGATATCTGCTGAATGAAATCCGAGCGCAGATAGCGGACAAAGTTTAGACCGGCCGTCGTGCCGACGATAAACGCCAGCGGCCAGCGGGATAACCAGCCGACCTTACGCGACAACCGCAAAAGCAACAAAATGCCCAGAATCACAGGCAGATAAAAGCGGATCGAAAAACTGCCGCCTATGTATGGAACCTCGAAAAACTCCGAAAGAGGCTGCGACAAGCGCGGGATCAGATTCTGTACGATAGTAGTCCAGAAGCCGACGCACATCCAGAACGCCGCCGAGATTCCGACAAACAAATGCTCAGCAAACTTGTAGAAAGGATTGTCTCTGTAAAGAAATGACAAAACAGCCAGCGTCAGGAAGGCCGAGAAAGTCACCAGAAACGCCCTGGTTATATAATGCTCGGTCTCACCGTCAAGAGCCATGGCCTTGAAAATCCAACTCAGGGCAAAAAGCACTACAACAGCGGCCATTATGATGTAAGATGAGCGCTTCATACCTTATTCTTCTCCCGCCGGCGTCCAGTGAAAAACGCGATATTGCCAATAATAATAAAGGCCAAAATCACCATGTGGGCCAATGTCTGCGGACCCATCATACGCAGGCCCGGCGTTCCCATCTCATTGAAACGGGGATAATTATGAACCAGCTCTGACTCGTACTCGGCAGCGCCCTTGATACCGCCCAGAATACCGACCACCTGGTTGGGATAATAGGGATACAGCTGCGGGGCGACCACTGCCGCGGTGCCTACCGCGACCGGAACATCACCGGGATCACCGATAAACAGCACCCACTCCTTGGGGCCGGGCTTGCCACCGCCAATCGACACCACCAGGTCCATATCCT
>JAUXCD010000139.1 GCA_030619085.1 Candidatus Zixiibacteriota bacterium | reverse complement strand
CTGTTCGTCTTCTCCATGCTGACGCTGGTGCTGGCGGATAACTTTCTGCTGATGTTTGTCGGTTGGGAAGGTGTCGGGCTGTGTTCGTACCTGTTGATTGGATACTGGTTTGAGAAGAAGTCCGCATCCGACGCCGGCAAGAAGGCATTCATTGTCAACCGCATTGGCGATTTCGGCTTTTTGATCGCCCTGTTTATGATATTCTGGCATGTCGGTTCTCTGAATTTCTCCGATGTCATGCAGGCCGCCCCGACGGTCTTTGCGGCCGGAGGCGCTACTATCACCGCTATCTGCATTCTCTTGTTCGTGGGCGCCACCGGTAAGTCGGCCCAGATTCCTCTGTTCGTCTGGCTGCCGGACGCTATGGAAGGTCCCACGCCGGTATCCGCCTTGATTCATGCCGCGACGATGGTGACGGCGGGTGTTTACATGATCGTGCGAACCAACCTTCTTTACATCATGGCTCCCGATGTCCTCATGGTAGTGGCTATCGTCGGAGCTGTGACAGCTATCTTTGCCGCGACCATCGGCCTGGCCCAGAACGATATCAAACGGGTTCTGGCCTATTCGACGATCAGTCAGCTCGGTTACATGTTCCTGGCCTGCGGTGTTGCCGCCTTCACGGCCGGTATCTTCCACCTGATGACCCATGCCTTCTTCAAGGCCCTACTGTTTCTCGGCTCGGGATCAGTGATCCACGCCATGTCGGGGCAGAAGGATATGCGCTACATGGGCGGCCTTAAAAAGTATCTTCCGATTACGTACTGGACATTCATCCTGGGCACGCTGGCCATTTGCGGAATCCCCGGATTCTCCGGGTTCTTCTCCAAGGATGAGATTCTCTGGAAATCGTTCTCGTCACAATACGGTGGCCCGATTTTCTGGGTGATAGGATTTGTAACCGCC
Organism: Candidatus Zixiibacteriota bacterium; assembly: GCA_030619085.1. Lineage (GTDB taxonomy): Bacteria > Zixibacteria > MSB-5A5 > GN15 > FEB-12 > JAUXCD01. Next base: position 6,313 of record JAUXCD010000139.1, on the reverse strand, counting down.
GGACTGACTGCTTTCTACATGTTCCGACTGGTGTATCTGACTTTCCATGGCAAGGAGCGCATGGACAAAGAGACCAAAGCGCATATCCATGAATCGCCGCGATCGATGACGGTGCCTTTGATAGCACTGGGTGTGCTGTCGGTTATCGGCGGCTGGGTCGGCATGCCTCACCTCTTTGGCGTTACCAACTATTTTGAGCACTGGTTGGAACCGGTGATGGCCGGGGGCAGGCAGGCGGCCGAGTCACACGCCTTGTTGGCGGCGGCCGGTGACACCGGCATGGAATGGTCGCTGATGGGTCTGTCGGTGCTGCTGGTGGTGATAGCTATCTTTGCCGCTCGCTTTGTATATAATCAGAAGCCGGAAATAGCCACGAATCTTCGCGCCAGGTTGTCGGGTGTGCATCAGATTTTGCTGAACAAATATTATGTCGACGAACTTTATGGCGCGACTATCGTTCGCCCGGTGGTGTATTTCTCCCTGTTTCTGTGGAAAATAGTTGACGTGATCTTTATCGACGGCCTCATCAATGGCGTCGCCACCATTTATAACGATATTTCGGAAAGTCTGCGTCACGTACAGACAGGACGGTTGCGTACTTACGCTACCGTATTTGCCTTCGGGGTGATGGTTCTGGTCGCATTCTTTATGCTGGATTAATACATGGAAACACAGATTCTGACATTGGTTACGTTTTTCCCGGTGATAGGTATCCTGCTGCTGCTTTTTGTGCCTAAAGAACGCCACGACACCATCAAATCGGTCAGCCTTATCATCGCTTTCATCACCATGCTCTTTTCGTTCATGCTGTATGCGATGTTTGAGCCGATGGCCCACGGGATGCAGTTCGAGATCAATATCCCGTGGATAACCGCCCTCGGCGTCAGTTACCATATGGGAATCGACGGCATATCTTTGCTGCTGATCGTGATGACGACCATCCTGACGGTACTGGCTATTCTGTCGTCCTGGCGATCTATCACGACCGGCGTCAAGGGCTATTACATATCGATGCTGCTTTTGACAACAGGCATGCTCGGTGTGTTCTGCTCGCTTGACCTGTTTATGTTCTACGTCTTCTGGGAAGTCATGCTGGTGCCCATGTATTTCATTATCGGTCTCTGGGGTGGTGTCCGTCGTCTTTACGCCGCGATCAAATTTGTTTTGTTCACGATGTTCGGATCGTTGCTGATGCTGGTGGCGATATTGTATATCCTCTTTGAGTACCAGCGCTTCTCTGGTGAGTATTCGTTTGACCTGTTGAAACTGATGGAAATGCCCATCGCCCCGCAGGTGCAGTTGTGGCTGTTCGGAGCGTTTGCCCTGGCTTTTGTCATCAAAGTTCCGCTGTGGCCGTTCCACACGTGGCTTCCCGACGCGCATGTCGAGGCGCCGACGGCCGGATCCGTCATCCTGGCCGGTGTGCTGCTGAAGATGGGCACCTACGGTTTTATCCGCATCTGTCTGCCGATGTTCCCCGAAGCGACCATCGCTTACCTGCCGTACATATGCGTTCTGGCGTTGATCTCGATCATCTACGGCGCGCTGGTTGCTATGGTGCAGAAGGACGTCAAGTCGCTGGTGGCCTTTTCGTCGGTCTCCCACATGGGCTTTATCATGCTGGGAATATTTGCCCTGAATGTGCAGGGAATCGAGGGCTCAGTCATCCAGATGGTCAACCACGGTATTTCCACCGGTGCACTATTCTTGTTAGTAGGAATGCTTTACGACCGTCGCCACACGCGACTCATCGAGGAGTTCGGCGGCATTGCCAAAGTGATGCCGTTTTACTCGGCCGTGTTTATGATTATAACGCTCTCCTCAATCGGCCTGCCGCTTACCAACGGGTTTGTGGGAGAGTTTACCATACTGCTGGGTGTTTACAAGTACAGCCCGGTCTATGCCATCATAGCCGCCAGCGGCGTTATCCTGTCGGCCTGCTACATGCTTTGGATGTACCAGCGGGTGTTTTTCGGCAAAATCACCAAACCGAAAAACGAAAAGCTAATCGACCTTTCCTGGCGGGAAAAGATAATAATGATTCCGCTCGTGCTGCTGGTTTTCTGGATAGGTATCTATCCCAAGCCATTGTTTGAGCGGATTGAGCCGGCTGTGAAAAACGTGATTACGCAGGTGGCCCGGGCATCAACCGTGGAGATGGACGACCAGTACAGTATTCGCAAAAAGGTGGCACCGGCCCAGGCGACCGAAGAGACGTCAACTGCTCCCGAGGAGGATGGACAGTAATGTCAGAAGTTGTCATATACACAAAGGAAGGTTGCCCATATTGCGCCGCGGCCAAGAAGCATTACAACGATCAAGATATTGCTTTTGAGGAAATAGACGTTGATGCCACCGCGGGAGCGAAGGAGAAAGTCCTGGAGTTGACCGACGGCGAGCGTATCGTGCCCGTGATTGTGGAAAACGGAAAAGTAACGGCCGGTTTTGGAGGTGGCTGAGGCTTTTAGCAAAAGCCTGCGGCGGTCGCCGCGGACTCGAAAAAAACTATGATAGATTATACTTCAGCATCAATTGATTTCAGTATGATAGGGCCGGAAATTGCCCTGTTGGTCGCCGCCTTTATCATTCTGTTAACGGTCTCTTTCAAACGCCTCAGTGCTGTTGCGCCGCTTTTGGCCTTTGTCGGCATGGCGGTCTCTCTGGTTCTTTCAATAGCTCAATGGGGTAACCAGAAGTCCGGCTTTTTCGGCATGGTCAGTTGCGATAATTTCGGCGTCGCTTTCAAGATTCTGTTTCTGGTGACATCGATGCTGGCCCTTCTGGCTGCTTATCGTTACCTCGTGGTTAAGGGGATCAATCGACCGGAATTCTATGCCCTCCTGAATATTTCCACCATGGGCATGATGGTCATGGCCAACTCCACCGACCTGGTGGTGATGTTTCTGGGGCTGGAGATTATGTCGGTTCCGCTGTATGTGATGGCCGGATTCGCACGGCGGTCGCTGGAGTCCAACGAGGCCGGTATCAAGTACTTCATCATGGGGGCGTTCGCCAGCGCCTTTCTGCTGATGGGTATCGCGGCCGTCTTCGGCGCCTCCGGTACAACCGATCTTCGCCGCCTTATGACCGATTTCAACTATGTCTCGATGCACTTTAAACCGTTCCTTTATGTCGGGGTGGGACTTATTCTTGTCGGCTTCGGCTTTAAGGTCGGTGCCGTGCCGTTCCATTCGTGGATACCCGATGTTTATCAAGGTGCACCGACGCCGGTGACGGCTTTCTTCTCAGTTGGTCCCAAAGCGGCCGGGTTTGCCGTGCTGCTGCGTACGTTCATCTTTGGTTTTGCCGACGTCGGGATGTTGTCCGAGGTCTTCTGGGTGCTGGCGGTACTGACCATGACGGTCGGTAACGTCCTGGCTCTTCGCCAAAACAATATCAAACGTATGCTGGCCTACTCGTCGATCGCCCATGCCGGGTATATCCTTGTGGCTCTGGCGGTCGGTGGCCGTGACTCTGTATCCGCGGCGATATTCTACCTGGTGGCCTATGCCATGTTTAACCTGGGTGCGTTTGCCGTGATCACCCTGTTGGAGACACGGTCCGGCTGCAAGTCCGACTTTAACGAACTGGCCGGCTTCGGCAAGCGACACCCCTTCCTGGCATCCCTGCTGGCCCTGTTTATGTTCGCGCTGGCCGGGTTCCCGCCGACGGTCGGTTTTGTGGGCAAGTTCTATATTTTCGCGGCCGCGGTGCGAGCCGACTTCATCTGGCTGGCCGTAATCGGTGTGATGAACTCCTTCGTGTCCGTCTACTACTACCTGAGGGTCGTTAAAACCAGCTTCTTCGACAGAACAGAAACAGCGTTCCCGCCTGTTACGCTTTCGCCGGCTATGATGGTGGTGCTGGTGATAACGGCCATCGGTACGCTTGGTCTGGGCTTTTTCCCCGGGCAACTGCTGGAATGGACCCAGTCGGCTATCTTCGCCTTCCTGTAGAAAGACTACCCGCATCTCAATTCTCTTAATATTTCAGTGGGGTAGAACCGTGAAGTTCGGTTCGTTCAGCGATCAGTTGCTGTTCCAGAAATAGCAGGGTGGCCCGCCGCCACCGAAGAAGTATTCCACCAAATAGGTTAAATCTGAAATGTCCTGTATGTCGGAGCAATCGACATCGCCGGATTCAATCGGAATCGGTGCCGGGCCGCCGTCGAACATATACGACACGAGATAAGTCAAATCAGAAATATCCAGAACGCCGCTGGCGTCGATATCACCCGACTGCATCCAGACTCCCGTCGTATTGACAAAGCGGATGGCTTCGCCGGCCTGCACCTGGTGCTGCGGTATATCACCGTTGTCAAAATAGCTTGATGCATTGCAGCCAAGCTCGGACAGGCCGATCAGCGATGTTTCCTCAAGGCCGCTGCTGCCGAGCAGGCGGTACTGGAAAGTTATGTTTCTATCGCGCGTGAGGATGATTTCGAAATCCAGCTCGGTGTCGCCGTACATCTCATGATTGGTCAACCGGTACCACTCGATCACGGCGGTGTCGGGCCGGAAGAAGACATAGATCCCGGCATCAGGTTCCAGCAGGGTGTCAATAACAAGGTCACTCCAGAGCGGCGTGATGAAGGTCTCGAACGGATTGCCGGGGATGTCCAGTTCCGCGTAATAGCCGTTGATGTTGAGATCGGGTTCACCAAAAGCGATAGCGCCGTTGACACCGAGATAAGCCCGGAAATACTCCTGATCATAGAAAGTGAAGCCGAAGCCCAGGGGTCGCGAACCGGTGGTGCCGTCGTCAAGCGGATCACCCGCATCGTTGTAGTAGTCGGCCAGCGGCATGCAATAACCGCTGTCTTTGGCGGAAATCCAGTCGTAGGTGGGGCCGTCCGGTTCAAACGATGATACCGCCACGTAGGTACTATCCACACAGGGGATCATCAGGTAGGCCGGCACCAATAGCATCGAATCCAGCGAACCGCCGCTAGGTCCCCAGGAAATCTCGAGTACACCCTTATAGTACTCGAAGCCTTCGATGAAGTTGGCGGCGTCCAGCGTTACCTCGATTGTCATCGAGTCAGCCGCCGGCACCGTGCCGGACTGGGGCGAGGCGCGCAGCCAATCATCAGCGGTGCTTCTAAACAGGGAGTCGGTGTCGGTTATCGTGAAGTCAAACGCTTCCGTGGCGGAGCGATTCACCAGGTAAACATCAACCAGGACCGTACCACCTTCGACGGTAGTGGTGTCAATCACGAACGGATTGGCGTAGAGCGACGGTGGGGTGGTCAGGACGGACATGGCCGCCTGAAGGTTCGGGCGCGGCCCGATGTGTCGGGAAGTATCACCCTGTTGCGGGGTCCCGGTGGTCACCAGGGCATCTCGGATGCCATCGCTGCTCGGACTGGAGCCGAACTGGATCTGGTAATATCCCTGCAAGCACGCGACCGTGCCGGCAATGATTGCCGAGGCGGAGGAGGTGCCGCTGTAAACCTGCGTATAGTACTGATCGGGATCGCCACCGCCATTAAAGAGGTCTCCATAGCCGGTGGCGTAAACATCGCCGCCATAAGCCTGAACATTGACCCGTTCGCCATAGTTGGAGAAGCCGTGTCTTTCCAGATTATGCTCGTTAATCGGGGGGTAGCCGGCCCCCACGAGAATGGCGTGAGAATTGCGGTAAGTGGTATCGAACAACGGCCCGTAAATGTTCTGGTCGTCGAAATTCTCCAGTCCGTTTCCGGCCGCTTCCACCACCGTGACCCCTTTGGCCCAGGCATACTTGATGGCATCGTAATTGGCCTGCCAGTATTCGACGCAGATGTAACCGGTTTGATCGGGACGAGGCTCGAAGTTGTAATGCGGACCGGGTGCGTGCAACTCCACGAGAATTACATCCCCCGGCTCCAGTTCCGACGCAGCGGTGTAAATGGCTTCGGCCGCTGACATCGAGCCGACCGAGACCATGCCGATATCGGCACCGGGACAAAGACCGGTGACGCCGTACCCGTTGTCATCGGCGATCAAAACTCCAATCGACGCCGTCCCGTGGTTGAGCCAGATGATGTCGTCGATAAGCTGCCCGGCAATCAGACCGCCGACCGCCTTGCTCAAGTCTTCGTGCGTCATCCGCCAGTTACCTTCGATATCAATTACTTTCACACCTGTGCCATCGCCGCCGGGAAAGGTATTGGCATAATCGGCATCGACCCCATCCGGGGCCGCTTCGCGATAGTCCTGGAACGCTACATAGTCCGGTGTCGGTGGATCCGGGTCGCTGGCCGGTTCGATGGGTGGCTGGATGTAGGCGATTTCTATGCAGTCGAGATTGTTGAGGGTGTTGATTACCTGCT